>NZ_JAALGV010000099.1:0-9781 GCF_011174875.1 Acinetobacter sp. GFQ9D191M | reverse complement strand
ATCTGCTAGTCTAGAGCCTTAAAAAATATTAAGCAAGTATGCTCCATCAGTCATATGACACATTTTTCCGATGCGGATGGCATGCGCCTTGGACAGGAAGGTATTGAACATCAATAGCTGGTCTTTACCGAAACCATTCAAAATCTGCCGGGCAAAACTTCACTCAGTAATAGTGCTGCCATTCTGCGTCATCATCAGCATATACAGTCAGACATTGTACGTAGCGGCATCATGCTTTACGGCAGCTCACCTGACTATCCCGCCCATACGATTGATCACTGGAACTTAAAGCCGACCATGAGTCTGCGTAGCGAACTGATCGCGATTCAGCAGGTTTGGGCAGGAGACAGCATTGGTTATGGCTCTACTTTTATAGTTGAGCAAGATATGCAGATTGGAATTGTGGCCTGTGGTTATGCGGATGGTTATCAGCGAATCACACAAACTGGAACACCAGTTTTGGTAGATGGGATTCGAACCCAAACGGTCGGTCGCGTCAGTATGGATATGCTGGCGGTTGATCTAGGTTCTGTACCTGATGCGCAGATTGGTAGCGAAGTTGTGCTGTGGGGACAATCCATACACGGCACAGTATTGCCGATTGATGAAGTGGCCGCGGGTTCGGGTACGGTTGGCTATGAGCTGATGTGTGCCATTACTCAACGTGTGCCCGTGCAGATTGAAAGCTAAAGATTAAACAAATATTAGAAATAAGAGAGGATAAAATTATGACGGAACATGCAGATATTCAGCGTTTGAACAGCAATCAGGTGATGAGTGCTGTCACCATTCACAATAAAACGGTGTATTTATCAGGGCAGGTGCCAGACAGCAGCAGTCTGGATATTCGTGGTCAAACGCGGGAAGTGCTCATGAAGATTGATCAACTCCTTAAACTGGCAGGTACAGACAAAAGCCGTCTGTTATCTGCACAGCTCTTTGTTAAAAACCTGGAAGACTTTCAAACCGTCAATGCACTCTGGATTGAATGGCTCGAGGGATGTGGCACACCAGCACGCGCAACCATTCAGGCGGATCTGGTGAATCCCGCCTGGCTAATTGAAATTGCAGTGATTGCAGCACTCCCTTAAGTTGCTTCAGATTTTTATATCTCCCAACTTGATTTTGTAAGCATATCAGGCCTGATCATTTAATCCATTAAATGAAACTGCATCTGCAATCAGGATTTCAGGAAGAAATCCGATCAGATAAGCGAAGGCTTGATGTGAAAAAGGAACCGAATATGAATACAGCCTCTTCTAAAGATGATGCATCATCATCTCCCCATGAATTACAGCGTAAGCTCTCTAACCGACATTTGCAGTTAATTGCCATTGGTGGTGCCATTGGTACAGGCCTGTTTATGGGCTCTGGTAAAACGATTGCACTGGCAGGGCCTTCAATCTTGTTTATCTACATGATTATTGGTGCCATGTTCTTTTTTCTGATGCGTGCATTAGGGGAAATCCTGTTATCTAATCTGCACTATAAATCCTTCATTGATATGGCGCATGACCTGATTGGTCCGGGGGCTGGCTATTATATTGGCTGGTCGTACTGGCTGGGCTGGATTCTGGTCGGTATTGCCGACTTAGCGGCAATTATCAATTATCTGAATTTCTGGCTGCCACCCGATATGGCTTTTACACCCATGGGACAGGCCATGATCAGTGCGGGCTGTGTATTGCTGGTACTGGGAATTAACCTGCTGACCGTGAAGCTGTTTGGTGAAATCGAGTTTTGGTTCGCCCTGATTAAAATTCTGGCGATTCTGGGCCTGATTGTGATTGGCGGATATATGATCTTCAGCGACTTCCAGGCACCAAGTGGATCGGCTGCCAGCCTGACCAATGTCTGGGCCTATGATGGTATGTTCCCTAAGGGCACAATGGGCTTTCTGGCTGGTTTTCAGATTGCGATGTTTGCTTTTGTAGGGGTAGAGCTGCTGGGTACGATGGCGGCTGAAACCAAGGATCCGGAAAAGAACTTGCCTAAAGCAGTGAATGCGATTCCTACACGGATCATCTTGTTCTATGTATTGTCTCTGCTGGTGATTATGTCTGTAACGCCGTGGGTAGAAATTCCTGCTGATCAAAGTCCTTTTGTGACTCTTTTCTTGCATGCGGGTATTCCCGTGTCAGCCATTATCATGAATCTGGTGGTGCTGTCTTCTGTGATGTCCTCCATGAATAGTGGCGTGTTCTCTACCAGCCGGATGCTGTTTGGTCTGGCACGTGATGGTCAGGCACCCCAGGCTTTGGCTGAGCTTTCAAGTCGTGCAGTTCCGGCTAAAGGTCTGTTATTTTCTTGTGCCTTTATTATGGCGGGTGCAGCTTTCCAGTATTTTGTGCCGAACACGATGGAAGCCTTTACGCTGGCCAGCTCACTCTGTGTGATTCTGTTTATCAGTATCTGGGGGCTGATTATGGTGTGTTATATCCGTTACCGTAAACAGCAACCTGAAAAACATGCCACTTCGACCTTCAAGATGCCAGGCGGAATCTGGATGTCCTATCTGGTGCTGATCTTCTTGTTCTTTGCCTTAGTTATTTTAAGTCTGGAAGCAGATACCATGAAGGCACTGATGATTAGTCCGCTGTGGTTGGTGATTCTGTTTACTACCTATCATACTTTGTATAAACCACGTCTTCGTAAACGTCAGCAAATTCTCTCCGGAGAATAAAGTGCAGACATAAAAAATCCCCGATCAATCGGGGATTTTTTATTTTAGGGAATTTTAGAAAGTAGGTTTTACCACCACTAAAATCACTACTGCAAACAGGATCAAGGTTGGCATTTCATTAAAGAAGCGCCAGAACTTGTGTGACTTGTAATGGGCATTTTCCATCAGTTTCTTACGATAATAACCACATACCAAATGGTAAATGACCAGCAAACCGACTAGGCCGACTTTCAGATAGAACCATAAGGCTTCATGGTAATGACGCGTTGCATCGCCCCAATCGACCAAAAAGTGTGCTGTGATCAGCGTAGCGACCATAGCTGGCCACATAATCCCGCGATACAGCTTGCGTTCCATAATTTCAAAGCGTTGATGACTTACGACATCTTCACTCATAGCATGGTAGACATAAAGCCGTGGCAGATAGAACAAAGCAGCGAACCAGCAAACCACAGCAATAATATGTAATGCTTTTACCCACAAGAAAGCATCAGAAGGAGCATCCATCAAGTCACCCTAAAATGGGCGGCTTAGCCTTCCCATTTTTTGAAAACGAGACAAGCATTTACGCCGCCGAAACCGAAACTGTTACTCATCACAGTATTCAATTTTGCGTCACGTTTTTCAAGTACGATATCAAATGGTTTTGCGCCTTCATCCAGTTCAGTCACATTGATGTTTGGTGCAATAAAGTCATTTTGCATCATCAGGATAGAGTAGATCGCTTCCTGAACACCTGCAGCACCCAGGCTGTGACCTGTCATAGATTTAGTCGAGCTGAGTGGAGGAACGTGACCTTCACCGAAGGCACGTGCCATAGCTTTAAGTTCAGTAACATCACCTGCTGGAGTAGAAGTACCATGTGTATTCACATAGTCAATTTTATCTACACCATGCTGTTTGGCTTCTTCTAGAGCCATCAGGATACAACGTGTTGCCCCTTCGCCAGATGGAGCAACCATGTCAGCACCATCAGAGTTAGCTGCATAAGCCACAACTTCAGCCAGAATATTCGCACCACGTGCCTGAGCATGTTCCAGTGACTCAAGCACCACGAAACCGCCACCACCAGCAATCACGAAACCATCACGATCTGCTGAATATGGACGAGAAGCTGTTTCAGGTGTGTCGTTGTATTTAGAGCACAGTGCACCCATCGCATCAAACAACAGGCTTTGAGACCAGTGATCTTCTTCACCACCACCGGCAAGCATTAAATCCTGTTTACCCAGTTGGATCAGGTTGTAAGCATAACCAATTGCATCAGCAGAAGTTGCGCAGGCGCTAGTAATCGAGTGTGCAATCCCTTGTAATTTGAATGCGACACCGACGTTTGCTGTAATGGTATTTGACATGTTACGTGGAACGAAGAATGGACCGACTTTGCGTGCGCCTTTTTCTTCCAGTAATTTTGTCATTTCTACTACAGAAGCTGTCGAGTTGCCACCTGAACCGCCCGCAATACCATAACGTGGATTATTCGCCAGATCTTCCTGTTTTAAACCTGCATGCTCAACGGCAGCCACGGCAGCATTGTAGGCATACATCGCACAAACGCCCATAAAGCGTTTCAGCTTACGGTCAATGCCATCAAAATCCTGTTCAGCAGCAGCGCTAACATGGCTCTTGAAATTCAATTCAGCATAAGTTGGATTAAAACGTGTTCCTGAAATCCCGTTTTGTAAAGAGTGATTCACATCCTCTAATGTATTACCAATGCACGAGTTAATACCCATACCAGTGATGACAACACGTTTCATCTACAGATCCTTATAGTTTATCTCTGGGGCAGCGGGAGATATTTGGCGTTGATAAGACTGCAAAATATAGCGCTGACCCCTATTTCACAATGCAGAACATCATAGCAGAAAGATTTTTGAAATCTTATGGCAAATGTTATGCCGTGTGACAGTAGGTTGAGTTTATAAAGTACTGTGTAGAGCTTTTACTAAATGAAACAGAATAAGGTTGAGATAAATGCTGACTACACCTAGTATTTATACCAAATACAAGCACGTGCATGCTGAGGTAAAAAATGGTAAATGCTAATAATAAACAATCTAATGGTCTGATTTCGAATGCCTTTGGAGTGGCGAAAAAGTTCAGTTCAACAGGTTTGGAGCTGTTAAATCATGTTGCACCAGATTCTGTGACTAAAACCTTCAATACCGATCATGCTGTTGATGGCTCGGCAAAAGTCAAAAGCCCTTTTGCTTCAAAAAAATATGAAAATCCCAAAGACATGCTACGCGAACATCTTCCAAATGTTTCCCGTCAGCTGCTGGGCCGTCGTTTTAATACCGTGAATAATGTCGCGCATTTTGTTTCTCCCCAGCTGGCCGACAAAGTATCTGACTACTTTTATAATCACCTGAATCAATTCAGTAACCAGATGAGTTCGGTTGATGCCATTCTGAATGAAGCAGGGGCGAAGGATCTGGAAGAACTGACTCAGGATACTACGCGTTCACAACGCATTTCTCAGGCGTTTGCCGAACAAAATAAATGGATGGCGACAGTACAAGGTGCGGTAAGTGGTGTCACTGGCGTATTGGGAACCGCGATTGATATTCCAGCTTCTTTATTGATGGCACTGCGTACCATCTATCAAGTGGGACGTTCTTATGGTTTTGATTTGAGCAAGGAAGACGATCAGGAAATCGTACAGCATATCTTTAGACAAATTGATCTCAGTCTGATTGCAGAAAAACAAGCACTCTTAATGGGGCTTAAAGCGCTGAGCAGTACCTTAAAGACACATGACCTGTCCCAGCTACAGACCATGCTCGGGTCAAGCAATGATATAGAAACACTGAAAAAATGGCTCAGTAATCAGGATGGCAGCATGAAGTGGGAATGGATGAACCATTTTCCGAAACTGTCTTTATTAGAGCAGCTAACCAAACTGACTCCATTGGCAAGTGCAGGGATTGGTGCAGTCTATAGCCATCGCTTTGTGAATGATGTGAACCAGAAAGCTCAAGAAGTATTCTCGCATGCTCGTCAGTATTTGCAGCAGCATCAGGATCTAGGTTTGTCGCCATATGCTGCCTATGAAAAAGCCGTTGACCTGCTCCAGCAGGCGACCCCGAAGCTGATGGAAAATCTTGATCATTCAGCCGCTGATAAAGATAAGCCAATTCTGGATAAAGAAATCCCAATTGAAGGCAATCAAACCATCAAGCAAGTCAAACTGGTTAAGAAAGAGCAGGAAAGCTTGAGCCCGGAAGAAGCTGAAGTGAAAAAAGATGAAAAGGTCAGTGAAGGTCTGGATGAATTGACCGATAAACTGGTTGAACATGCCGACGCTAGACAGGAACAAAAACCGGCTATTCCAAAAGATTCTTTTGATGCAGATGCAGCCCTAGAAGAAGAGCTCGGCTTGCAGGAAAATGACACAGAAATGTTACAGGCAGCCGCTGAAGAAGAGACGGATACAAACAATCCAGAAAACTCCGAGACTGCAGACAAACAAACGCAAGCTGAGGAAACTACGGAAGATGTTACAAAAAATGCTGCCACGAAATCGAAAAAATGAATGATTTTCACCATAAAATAAACGCTTAAAGTCGAGATGCGATCGTGTTTTGCCTGACTCCGGCATATTGACCGATTTTGCATCTTGACATACAATTGCATGCCCTCAAAAAGTAGTATTTTTTTGGGGCTTTTTATTAACGGGAGAATTGCCACATGGCAACAACAAATCAGTTGATCCGTAAGGGTCGTACGACTTTAGTTGAAAAATCTAAAGTTCCTGCGTTGAAGGCTTGTCCACAGCGCCGTGGTGTTTGTACACGTGTTTACACAACTACACCTAAAAAACCTAACTCAGCAATGCGTAAAGTTTGCCGTGTTCGCTTAACTTCAGGTTTCGAAGTTTCTAGCTACATCGGTGGTGAAGGCCATAACCTGCAAGAGCACAGTGTTGTTCTTATCCGTGGTGGTCGTGTTAAAGACTTACCAGGTGTACGTTACCATACCGTTCGTGGTTCTTTAGACTGTGCTGGTGTTAAAGATCGTAACCAAGCTCGTTCTAAATACGGTACTAAACGTCCTAAGAAATAATCTTTCGAGATTAAGCTCTTAGTTCGCTAGAACTGCAATCCTTTATCGTCTCGCTTGTCTGATTTCTGCATTTAATTTTGTGAAAATTCAAGCGACGTGTAGTAAGGCCAGCGAATGCACACGACACTTTGTGCTACTGCTGGATTAACCTGAAGTGTCATATTTATAGGTAGTTTTAAAATGCCAAGACGTCGCGTAGTCGCTGCTCGTGAAATCCTTCCGGATCCTAAGTTCAGCAGCCAAACAATCGCTAAATTCATGAACCACGTAATGCAAGATGGTAAAAAATCTATTGCTGAAAGTATCGTTTACGGTGCTTTAGACCGCGTTCAAGAAAAATCTAAAGTAGATCCAGTTGAATTTTTCGAGACTACTCTTGAAAAAGTTCGTCCTATGGTCGAAGTAAAAGCACGCCGTGTTGGTGGTGCTACATACCAGGTACCTATGGAAGTGCGCCCATCCCGTCGTACTGCCTTGGCTATGCGTTGGTTAGTAGATGCTGCTGCTAAGCGTTCTGAAAAAACTATGGCTTTACGTCTTGCTGGTGAGTTGCTTGATGCAGCTGAAGGTAAAGGCGCAGCGGTTAAAAAACGTGAAGATGTGCACCGTATGGCTGAAGCCAACAAAGCCTTCTCTCACTATCGCTTCTAAGCGGTTAAAACAGCCCCTATTCAGGAGGATGATGAGCCAGTTTTCGCTGTTTTGTCATCGAATCGCTTTAAGTTGCCCAGCAGCTTAAAGCGTCCTGTTTTAAACAACAAAATTTAGGAATGCAAGAAATCATGGCTCGTCAAACCCCAATTTCTCGTTACCGTAACATTGGTATCTCAGCGCACATTGACGCTGGTAAAACAACGACTTCTGAACGTATTTTGTTCTACACAGGTGAGAGCCACAAACTAGGTGAAACTCACGAAGGTTCGGCAACTACGGACTGGATGGAACAAGAGCAAGAACGTGGTATTACCATTACTTCAGCAGCTGTAACATGCTTCTGGAAAGGTATGGGCAACCAGTTCGAACAACACCGTATTAACGTTATTGACACCCCAGGACACGTTGACTTCACAATCGAAGTTGAGCGTTCTATGCGTGTTCTTGACGGTGCGTGTATGGTTTACTGTGCTGTAGGTGGTGTACAACCTCAGTCTGAAACTGTATGGCGTCAAGCGAACAAATATAAAGTTCCACGTATTGCGTTCGTTAACAAAATGGACCGTACTGGTGCGAACTTCTTCCGTGCGGTTGAACAAATGAAAACTCGCTTGGGTGCTAACCCAGTGCCAATCGTTGTTCCAATCGGTGCTGAAGAAAACTTCCAAGGTGTTGTTGACCTTATCGAAATGAAAGCGATTATCTGGGATGAAGCATCTCAAGGTATGAAGTTCGAATATGGCGACATCCCAGCTGACCTAGTTGATACTGCTAATGAATGGCGTACAAACATGGTTGAAGCAGCTGCGGAAGCATCTGAAGAGCTTATGGACAAATACCTTGAAGAAGGTGATTTGACGAAAGAAGAAATCGTAGCTGGTTTACGTACGCGTACGCTTGCAAACGAAATTCAACCGATGATGTGTGGTTCGGCGTTCAAAAACAAAGGTGTTCAACGTATGTTGGACGCAGTAATTGAATTCCTTCCAGCGCCGACTGACGTTGAAGCAATCAAAGGTATCTTAGACGACAAAGACGAAACTGAAGGTTCTCGTGAAGCGTCTGATGATGCACCGTTTGCTGCGTTAGCGTTCAAAATCATGAACGACAAATTCGTTGGTAACTTAACGTTCGTACGTGTTTACTCTGGTGTTCTTAAAGCGGGTAGCCCGGTTTATAACCCAGTGAAAATGAAACGTGAGCGTATCGGCCGTATCGTACAGATGCACGCAAATGACCGTCACGACATCGAAGAAATTCGTGCGGGCGACATCGCGGCATGTGTAGGTCTTAAAGATACAACGACTGGTGATACATTATGTGATGAAAACCACGTAATTACACTAGAGCGTATGGAATTCCCAGAGCCAGTAATTGCACTTGCAGTTGAGCCTAAAACTAAAGCTGACCAAGAAAAAATGTCAGTTGCTTTAGGTCGTTTGGCGAAAGAAGATCCATCGTTCCGCGTACGTACTGACGAAGAATCTGGTCAAACCATCATTGCTGGTATGGGTGAGCTTCACCTTGACATCATCGTTGACCGTATGAAACGTGAGTTCAACGTTGAAGCAAACATTGGTAAACCAATGGTTGCTTACCGTGAAACGATCAAAAAATCTGTTGAACAAGAAGGTAAATTCGTTCGTCAAACAGGTGGTAAAGGTAAATTTGGTCACGTATACGTACGTCTTGAGCCAATGGACCCTGAATCTGGTAAAGACTACGAGTTCGCTGAAGAAGTTGTCGGCGGTGTAGTACCGAAAGAATTCTTCGGTGCGGTTGACAAAGGTATCCAAGAACGTATGAAGAATGGTGTCCTTGCTGGTTACCCAGTAGTTGGCATCAAAGCGACATTGTTCGACGGTTCTTACCATGATGTCGACTCTGACGAATTATCGTTCAAAATGGCGGGTTCTTATGCCTTCCGTGACGGTTTCATGAAAGCAGATCCTGTTCTTCTTGAACCAATCATGAAAGTTGAAGTAGAAACTCCAGAAGACTACATGGGCGATATCATGGGTGACTTAAACCGTCGTCGTGGTATGGTTCAAGGTATGGACGATCTTCCTGGCGGTACTAAAGCAATCCGTGCTGAAGTTCCACTTTCTGAGATGTTTGGTTACGCAACTCACATGCGTTCTATGTCTCAAGGTCGTGCGACTTACTCTATGGAATTTGCTAAATATGCTGAAACTCCACGTAACGTGGCTGAAGGCATCATTGCTAAGTTCCAAGCTGGCGGCAAAAAAGGTGACGACGAGTAATCTTTCGATTACTATATTGCCTAACTAAATTTATAGTTAAAATCTAATACTCATGCAGGTTTACTGCATGAGTAATCTACAAAGGAAGATGAACATGGCTAAGGCTAAGTTT
>NZ_JAALGV010000098.1:0-16912 GCF_011174875.1 Acinetobacter sp. GFQ9D191M | reverse complement strand
TGGAAATAGATCACGCAGATTCTTGGCTCGCTCAAACACTGTGCCTGTGTTTAAAAAACTGATGACCTGTTTCCATTCCGTTTCTGACAGTGGCGCTAGTCCATTGGCGCGTTCAATCTGGGTTTTAAGGTTAGACAGTAGCTGACTTTCATCCTTGAGCGTGACTGAGGCATAACCTAATTGTTGCAGTTGGCCGATCAGTTCATTTTCAAGTTGATATTCGCTTTGTACTGTCATTTCCTTTCCCTCTAAAATCTTAAATTATTCACTTCAATGTTTGTTTAATTAAACTCAAGATATATTCTAAATTTTCTGTATCTGACACGATCACCTCACAATCACCATTTCCCCAATGTCCAATATTGGTCACATCTTTCGCGAGCTGTTTCGGGTCATCCAGTTGATTAAAAGGCATATTCAGCCAAATGCGAATTTGCTTTGTCCCGATACTCATATAGACATAGTTACGCTTACCCTTTCGGAAGGCAATGTACATTTTCTTGGGATGAACATCTAAATCGGTGGTTAAGCCCAGAATTGAGTCCCTGAATTGCTCATATAGCTCTTTGATGTCATCGGACTTATCCGCCAAGTGATAGGCTTCATCATATTGCTGGATTTCTTTGGCAATCTTTTGAATATCTTCAGACTCAACCTTTTGCACTTGCTTGATTGAAGGGGCTGATTTGGCTTTCTGCAATGGATTGACTGAAACAATTCCACCTTGATAGCGTTTGATTTCCCACAGCTCAATGCCCAAATCTTTAAAATTGGTGGACTGCTTTTGATAGTCGGTAAAGCTCGGTGAAACAAAGATGATTCGGCTCTGTGACCAATCCACATCCTGACGTTTAAGCTGTTTGCTCTGGCTCTCATTGTACTCAACGATAAAATCTGCCTTATAGTCGAGCATCAGATTCAGATAAGAAACGCCTTGATCAATCACGCTATAATTGCGTTCACGCTTGTATTCGATAATTACGAAAGCTTGGCTTTCAGGATCGAAAGCCAGTGTATCGATACGGTTGTTTTTAATGGTGAATTCAGACTTGATGAATTCCAAACCTGTAAAACTGTAAAGATTGCTTTCAAACAGGCTTTGAATTTCTCTTTCCAAACGAAAAGGATCTTCTGTAAGTTCTACTAATGACTGTGCTTGGGTTTGATAAAGCTGCATTAAAAATCTCGAATTATTTATTCTTCAAATGTTTGTCTAAGCGGATTCCTCAAAGAAACGCTATATAAAAGTTTTAATCTCTCAATTGTCATTGGAATACCATTTTCGGTTTTATGCAGCATTGCATGACAATTTGGGCAGACAGGTCTTAGATCTTCTTTAGGATCAACCTCATACTCTTCACCAATCGTATTTAATGGCTCAATATGATGTACATGGATAAAATCTTTAGCAAATGAGCCATAGGTATGTTCAAAGCTCATGCCACAGACATAGCAACGAGTCCCATAAATGGCAATACATTCAGCTCTCGCTTTGGGACATCTCTCATAGCCATTTACAGTAACAGTTAGTTTTTTGCCTTCAAAAAATTTGGGGCTATTCACACCTGCTTCATCAGGATAGTTGGTCTCTTCAACATTACTAAACTGGTCAGCAATATAACTAAGCAATTTTTTATGTGCTTCAACCTTATCTAAAGATTTACCTTTTACAAATTTAGTGGTCTTATGCGACTGCAAAGTATCTTTTGGTGTGATTAGACCTAGTTCGGCTAAATATCGTCTAGACAGTGATGCTTTCTCAACTTTTTCAATTGGTTGAATTAGAAAGTAATCACCTTTATATGCCTCTAATTCTTTTTGATCTAACCAATATTCTCTATCTTTTTCTGGCAAATCAGATTGACCTGCAAATCCAACAACTTGATATTGATATTGAATTTTTCCTATTGGCTCTGTCACATACAAAAATAGAATGTCATTAATTTGGAATTCAAAATCGTATTTTGCCCAACATATTTGATGTGCATCATGATAAGCACGATCTATATCATAAATTGCAGGATTAACAGGAAATAACCATTCAGACATGAGATCCCTCTACACAAACATCTGCTGCAATAAGCCTTTTTTCCACTGTTTGGCTTGTTCAATTTGCTGTGCTACGACTTCAATTTTTTGGTCAATGGCAGATAAGAAATTGGCGATTTTGGTTTGTTCTTCTAGGCAAGGCTTTAAAATAACTACTTCAAAGAATTCCTGAAGACTAATATTTAATAAACCATGATTTCTCGCACCTTCTTGAGCAATTTTTTCAAGTTCAGGTACTAACGCCCCACTTTCTACATATTGCTCAAAGAAGTTAGCATTCAACTGATCATTTAGTGCAAAACAAATATAGAGTGTTGATACAACTCCTTTCTCATATAGCTTCAAACGTTTAATTGCACCCATTGGATAACCTGCTGAATAACTTTTGTTATAAGCAAATTCTCCTTTATGAAGTAAGTAATACTTACTTAAATCTCGTGATGCAATTTGTTTACTGAAATAATCCTGTTGATTAACTAAACCCATTTGAGCTGAGATTGTTAAAGCATTCTGATTGTCTTCTTTATTTTTTCTAGTCACTCGCTCAGCTACATCTCTTAACTGAATCTCCTCCCACTCCCCAAACTCACTTCCATCATCCGCTTTAAAACGAAGCTGCTGACTAAACAGCTTTTGCATCATGCCTTGTTTATATTGGCTCAGCAGTTCATGTTTTTGCGTGAGTTGGCTGATCTTTTCATCCACGTTCGATAGAAAAGAGGCGATTTTGGTTTGTTCTTCTTTAAGCGGAATACAAAGTTTATGTTTATATAAATCTGTTGTTGAAATAAAAGGTTGGTCACTTCCAATGGAGCTATTTAAAACATAGTTTTTCACATCTTTTTTGAAAATTTGAAAAATAAACTCTTTATCAATATCTTCCTTTAGAAAATCAAGCTTACCAACACGCTGATAAAGTATTGAGGGGCTATCTTCTTGTGTTAATTTTGCAATTTTTAACTGATCATTAGTCACTGGTCTATTTAAAGCCAAGACTAAATCACCTTCTTTAAGAACCAAATCTTTATGAACATCTAAATAGTTAGTCGGTACAAACTTTACATTATGAGTCCATTTAACTGCTCCATAACCGACATTTTCAATCTGTAAAAGACGGATTTCTTGTTCGGTTGAATATTCTTCTGCCTTAAATCCCAAACCTGATTTAATCTTTAGAAACTTACCGATAGCGATAGAGTTCCAATCTCCATCAAACTCTTTAAAGCGTAACTTAGGCGAAGCCATTACTTCACCTCCGCAAAAGGTGAAGCAATACCTAGCTCTTTGCAGAAATCCGCAATGATGGCATCGGTCTTTTGGCTGTCTTGTTCCAAAGCTTGAAGCTGTTTGGCAATCGCATCTAAATCAATCTCGGCTTCCGCTTCAAAGGTATCCACATAACGCGGAATATTCAGGTTGTAATCGTTATCTTTCACTTCCTGCAAAGTCGCCACATGCGCATATTTTTCAATATTTTCACGCTGTTCAAATGCCGCAACAATCTTATCCAAATGCTCAGGCAATAACTTGTTTTGGTTCTTCTGCTTTTCAAAATCGTTGCTGGCATCAATAAACAGAATATTGCCGCTCTGCTCACGGCTTTTCTTCAACACCAAAATACAGGTCGGAATAGACGTGCCATAGAAAATATTGGCGGGTAGACCAATAATCGCATCCACCACGTTCATCTGTTCAATCAAATACTGACGAATTACGCCCTCACTCGAACCACGGAACAAGACGCCATGCGGTAACACCACCGCCATCGTGCCATTGTCATCCAGTTGATACAGCATGTGCTGTACAAAAGCCATATCGGCTTTAGAACTTGGCGCCAGTTTGCCATACGCAGCAAAACGCTCATCTTGTAAAAATAACGGATCGGCAGACCATTTTGCAGAAAATGGTGGATTCGCCACCACCGCATCAAACTTTTTATCTAAATGCTGCGGACGGGTTAAGGTATTTTCCTGCTTGATGTCGAACTTGGCAAAATGCACATCATGCAGAATCATGTTCATGCGTGCCAGGTTGTAAGTGGTACGGTTCATTTCCTGACCGTAAATCATATCGACATCTTTCACTTCACGTTTTACCCGAAGCAATAACGAACCTGAACCGCAAGTCGGGTCATAGACTGAACGTAAACGGTCTTTGCCTTGGGTGACAATCTTTGCCAATAAAGTCGATACCGTTTGCGGGGTGTAAAATTCCCCCGCTTTTTTGCCCGCGCCTGAGGCAAATTCACCAATCAGGTATTCGTAAGCATCGCCCAGTACATCGGCTTCGGTATTACTAATATCAAAATCAATATCATCTAAATGGCTAAGGACTTTCGCCACCAGTGCATTACGGTCACTGGCATTATTGCCAAGCTTGGTCGAGTTTAGATCCAAATCTTCAAACAGGTTGGCAAAGTCATCGGCAGAGTCGGTGCCTAAAGTGCTTTGTTCAATTGATTTTAAGGTCGCAGTTAAATCATCCAAAATGAATTCGCCCTGACGACCACGCTCGGCTAAGGTATGGAATAGCTGTTTTGGTGTGAGCGCATAACCGACTTCGGCAATGGCATTCTTTTTAATTTCTTCGATGTACGGCACATGCTCAGGATTATTTTCATCTAATTCTAAAAAGCTGAGGTCTTCGCCATCTAGCAATTCGTTGGCAAAGTTCACCGACTTTTCTGATAAATATTTAAAGAAAATAAAACCCAGAATGTAATCACGGAATTCATCGGCACCCATGGTGCCACGCAAAGTATTGGCAATATTCCAAAGTTGTTTTTGTAATTGTTGCAGTTGTACGTGGGTCATTGTTATAGGAGTCCAAATAAGTAAATCATTAATAAAATGATTTTACCTAAAATTCTAAATTATGCAGCAGTAAAAAGGTGGACAAGGACATGAATTGTCGTGGTCAAGCGATGTAATCTGTCAATTCAGGCGCTAGATAGAGACATAATCTAAACTATATAGCAGCCTACTCCAGTAATCTTCACTACAGAAAAACAGAGGTGGATCAGGAAATTTGAACAACAACTATAAGTGATATTTTGCTCCTCGAATGATGTTATAAGCATCGGTATAAGCAGTATTTTATGGCACGTAGACCAAGAAGAAATCATTCAAAGATTTTAAAGCTGCTGCTGAAAGTCTCCCGTGGTTGTATTACTATCCCCCAAAACCTGTGAGTGCATCAGATCTGAAGCTGATGCGCTGTATGGATCAATTACATATGCAATACCCTTTTGTAGGTAGCCGTATGATGCGCGATTTATTGAACCGTCAAGGACATCATATAGGACGACGTTATACACGTACTTTAATGAAGAAAATGGGCATTAATGCGTTATATCGTAAACCAAATCTAAGTAAGGCCAATCAAGCTCACCGTAAATATCCATATCTGCTCAAAGGATTGAATATTCAACTGATCGTACTTGACAGTTAGGCCAAATAATTAATTGTAAAGTCACATAGACATACCACAATCTGCATCATGATTTTTTACTTTTACTTTGTTGATTTCAGCTTTCATCGTATGCATACGCTGGAGTTCCAATTCGTATTCGTCTTTATATAATTCATATAAATTTTCTTGTCGGATGGTCTTCACTTTTTCAATTAAGGGCTTTATATCCAACTGATCAATAGGATCTGAACTATAAAGCTTCCAATGTGGGATTTGAGGCGTATCTTTAAGTTTCGTTCCAAATTTGGCATTGTAATCTTCATTAGATAGACAGGAAACTCGGTTAGGCACTTGAAGTTCAATATCGTATATACGAACTGTCTTCATCGGTGCATATAGTTCTAAAGACTCATTGATTAGTTTTTCGGTGAGTTGCCGCATGTGTCTAATTTGATGTCGTCCCAAACCCAACACATCAGCAGTAATCTTCTGTGCTCCGCCACGTTCAGGATTTTTAGGCCGGTATTGCCTAAAAAACAGCTCGGGTGGTCGTTCAAAATCATCAAGGGTTGTACGCTCGGAATATTGTAAATGCAAATGTGGTTGATCACTTTCACCATCTAAAATACCTTTATGATTGTGAATGGCACAGCTATATGGAAATTTAAATTCATCACAAAAAGCATTTATTAAATTCTTTGATAGTTCTATTCGTTGTTCATAATTTAGTTCCTTTGGTAAAGCAATAGTAATATGACTGGATGTACGACTATTCTTTTTTTCATATTTATCAGCAGCAATCCAAAATCTATCCGGCTTATATTCTGCCCACTCAGGCATATTACCTGAGCAAACAAATTCAACCTCTTCATTTAAATCAATCTTGTTTAACTTAAAATGCTTAGTTCGAGTAATATAACAAAAGCCATTAAATGAACTTTTAGAACTCTGTTTACGATTATGTCTTAAATCAAAATAAAACATTTTTTATTAACTCTCTTATCAAAGAGTTAATATATTTTTAAATATTCTAATAATTTAATTTAAAAGAAAAAATTCAGGAAAGTGGTTATATTTCTAAATAGGTTTTTCATGATTGATTCAGTAGCGATATGATCTTAATCAAGATCTGAAGATCAAAAAGTGATCTTCAATAATCAGAAATCGAACCTCTAGATGATTTTTATAGTGTAACGCCTATTTCTATCGTGTAACGCACATTTTTTATAGTGTAACGCACCATAAATTATAGTGTAACGCTTTACCCTTTATAGTGTAACGTACATACAGAAAGCATCCCCTTAAAATATATACATATATATCAAAATCTTAAAATTATATTAATTGGGCTTTTGGTCCCACAGGGCGAGTAGTAGTGTCTTTTTAGTACAACATTTGCAATGCAAATGATGGAATAAAAAGACACGGAGACGAGATAAGAATTTTTTGTGCGCAGCCCAAAAAATTCTTAAAAGCGCCAGCTTTATTAATCGGGTAACTAAGTGGAGAGCAGGATAGCTATTTTTTTGAGATTTTGCATGAAACTCATCATGCATTTTGGGTTCCTGTTAAAGATAGAGCTTTCCTCTAACGTAACGCAAGGAGCCTTCAAATGACAGCCGGTAGACCAAAAAAAATTATCAAAAAAAGTGATTTATATAATTTTCTTTATACACAAAAAGAAGAATTATGTATCACCCCTAAATATCCATGTGAAATAAATTTAATTAATATTCTCGAGAATACAGATTTAACAAAAATAGATTTTAAAAAATTTTCAGAAACTCATAAAAATCTAATCAATGCATGCCAATATAAAGAAAATCAAAGAAGCAAAAACTATCAAATATTAAAATATATAAAAACCATTCCATCTAAAAATTTAACAGATATTGAAAAAATTATTCTACAAAAAGAAAAAGAGTATTTAGATTTTAATCATCATGAATACTTTAATCTACAAGAATTACTGAATAGTTATCGTATTAATAATAATGAAAAAATAAAACAATGTATTTCTAAAAATACTCTTTCTGAATATGAAAAACAGCTTCTAGCTGAAAAATTAAAACAAAGGAAAAAAAGAAATAGTGTAATATTTTTCTTAGGTGCATCTTTCAATAAGATATATGAAGCATTTTTTGCTGTCTATGGTCGTCCCATAATAGATACCCTAATAGATATGATGTATGTTTATTTCATATATAAATCTAAGATTGAGCACCATCCAACTCTACGCGACATTTTTGATTTTGAAAAAAACAAGCATCTTCCTAACTTTTCACAACTTTATGAAGTACTGAAAGCGATTTCATCAGATCCTAGAAATCCATTACTTAAAAAAGATCGTGATCAGAGTCCAACAAATAAATAGCTCTCAACATTTTTGTATTACCTTCTGATAACGCACTTCAATTCAATTTTATTCGGCTCACCCAATGAGCCGAATACTGCTCTCTATTTAACTCACACTCAAATGTTCGATTGATCAAAAATTAAGAATAGGACTCAGTATATCTATTTCTTATAAAAATATTTCTATAACTGGAAACTCACAAAGTGCCTTAAGTTGCAGTTAAGACCATACTGAAACTTACGATCATTTCAAACAGGTCTGATCCATTGGGTCAAAGTGATCTGTTCTTCTTTATAAATAAAATAAACAATAAAAATAATTAAATATATTTAGCACATGTTAGCTATCACTCTACTTTTCATCTTTTTTAAAAAATTTTATTTAAAGGCCTTGACCTATTTAGCATAGCGGGATAACCTAAATTCAACACAGCAAAATCTGTGTTCAGGCGTGGAAACCTGCTATTATCCAAGAGTGCAAAAAAAGTCGCTCATGCGGCATTTTTTTTGCCTACTGTTAAACAGTCTTTATGGCGGTTTGACAGGGCAGCCTTATGCTGGCCGTACTCTTGGAACGGTATTTCCACCCCTGTTAAACTGCCACCAAATACTCTAGTGGAAATGGAGTGGTGGTATGTTCTAAATCGACCAAGAGCATACGACTATGAATGACAAATTCAATAGTGCAAGCCTTTGCACGCCAAAAAAACTTGCCAAACAACTTCTTATTGAAAGCGCAAAACATCTATCTCACAAACAGCGTCAAGCTTTGTTGGATATTGTCCAGACTTTAGACCAAGTAGAAATAAACACTCCTAAAGACATTCCACTCCATGTTGAAACTGAGCAACCGTTTCAAACTGCTACTCCCAGCTATGAATTCCAAAATGAGTACAATCAGGAGTATTGGTCTGGTCAGCATTGCGATTCTTATAGTCAGGAGTATCCTGAAGATTGGCTACGCCGAACTCAGCAACGTCCACGCCCAAAATCCTCTAATACCACTTACTAGCCTTAAGTGAGTATTCTCATGACTAAAAAAACAAAGCTGTTAGTCCAAGGCGACTATCCTCTTATTGCATCTCCTACGCTTGCCCAAGCGTATGGAGTGCCATCAGCGATCTTCCTTCAAAAGCTTCATTACTGCCTGCAAAGTGGTGAAGCTCAAGTAATACAGCAACGAAAGTACTTTTATCACAGCTATGAGCAATGGGCTAAAACCTTAGGTACATACAGTCCCTCCACGATCAAACGTATAGTTTCCAAGCTAAAGAAAGTGGGCATTTTGGTGGTCAAAAAGCTATCTCAAAATAAATGGATTCAAACCAACTTTTATAGCATCAATTATCGAAAACTCAGCAAGCTACTTAAAAGCTCAACCGTATCTGAAAATGTTGAACCTGAAGCTGAAGATCAAAATCAGGGTGAATCAACAGCTTCAACATTATCTAAGATAATGAAAAAAGGGCTAGCTGTTAGTGGATTGTCTGCTTCTTCTCAACAAGCAAAAACCAAGCCTTCTCAGGTTGAAGGCTTACCACATCCATTAGAACCCATGGCTTCAACATCAGTTCTAGAAGCCATGTCACCTGAAAAGCGAGGCTTATATAACCAGCTTTTACAACTGAAGATAGACATCCACTATGATGATGCTCGCCTAGATGAATGGCTGAAACAAAAAAAATACATCATCCGTAAAGCCGCTCATCTCAGAGACCAACTAGGACATCTAAAAATGCGCTGGTATAGCCCTGAGCAATTAGGTTTAGAGTTAAATTAACGCAATATTTTTTACCTATTCAAATCATGCTGACTCAGTGATTATAAAAGTTTGAAGGTATGTGTTTGTATTTCTAATGAGATAATAATGATGATGAATAACCAACCTTATAAAGCAGTCGTTTTTGATGTTTTTGGCACACTAATAGAAATTAAAAACAGCCAATCTCCTTACAAAAAAATGATGAAGTGGCTTAAACAACAAGGGCGCAAACCACAACCAAATGATGCTGCAATGATCATGTCACTAGATGGCAACTTTGCAACATTAGCTTCTTATTTCGGTTATCAGTTTCCTTCTACTTTATTGGAGGAAATGAATAACGCTCTTCAACATGATTTAAAGTATATGCGTGCTTTTGATGATTCTATACCAATGCTGCTTGAGCTTAAAAAGCTAGGCTACAAATTGGCAGTCTGCTCCAATGCAGCAACGCCTTATGGTGAACGAGCACAGCACCTACTTCCACCTTTAGATACTTATGCATGGAGCTTTCAGGTCGGTGCAAATAAGCCAGATCCTTTAATCTACCAACATTTTTTAACTCAAATGAACTGTCAACCAAATGAAGTTTTTTTCATTGGTGATACTCAAATTGCTGATGTAGATGGGCCGCAAAAATTAGGCATGTCTGCAAAAATAATTGATCGTAAAAATGGTGAGAGTCTTTTAGATGTGCTCCAACCCTTGTTAAAAAAATAAATTATAAATCTTTTTTCGAGCTGATTTTTAAGATACCAAATCTGGTACTTAACTCATGATATTGAGGATTTAAGTACCAAATTTTGTACCTAACAAATGGGATTAAATCATTAATTCAGTAAGCATAAATATGATTTTTTTATTTCATAATTTTTTTGAATAACCATTTTTTTGAAGTTTTAAACGAAACGAGTTTTTAAAAAATGTCATGTGCTAAGTTTTCCACATGACGATTTATGACTAGGGAAATTTATGCCTAGCCGTGAATAATTTTTAGATCAGCTCAATTGGCTAAGTAATTTTATGCAAAACGAAATTTTAGATGTTCTTTTAGAACTAGGGCTTACAGCTATCGATTGGGTAGATGCTTCAGTGTTCTCAAAGCTTACAGGCATTGAAGAACAAAAACTTACACATCGGCGAAAAAATTGGCCACAAGATTTAGTTTGGACAAAACAAGATGGAAATATTTACTACTCACTTAGAGGTTATAACCAATGGTTGACAGAACAAACTCAAAAACGTTACCAACCGGCGTTAGAATTAGGGAGAATGCACTCGAAATCAACTTCACCTCTAAAAAGCAGCGCTACTACATTACACTCCCACACCCGCCGACTGCGGAAGGTATCCGTACAGCCGCTAAAATTAGAAGTGACCTCATAAATAAAGCCAAATGGGGGATTTTAACTGAGAATGATATAGCACAAGCAAAAGGCCTTGATGTTACAGAAACTGAATCAATGGATGGTCAGCAAGTCTTATTTCAAGATGTTGCACAAAAATTTTTAAAGTTTTCGATTGCCAATAAAGATTCAAAAAATGGCTATCGCAAAATTTTAGAATGTCATTGGATGCCTTATTTTGCATTAACACCAATAGCCAATATCACGACTGAAGATATTGAGGAAGTCATTATCGATCGTAATTTTCAAACAGCGAAAACATTTAATAATTGCGCCACGCCTTTACGTGGAGTTTTCGAGTTGGCTGTTAAGCATAATCAGATTTCTGTAAACCCTATGAATAAAATTCAGAATCGTAAGGTTCAGGTGGAAACACCTGACCCCTTCACACGTAAGGAGATGGAAGCCTTACTAGCTTGGCTCGACAAAAGCTTACATGATGAGGACAAATTTTATCGGTGGTATTTTGAGTTTGCCTTCTGGACAGGCTGTAGACCTTCCGAAATGATTGCTCTTAGAGAAAGTGATATCGATTGGTTCAATGGCACATTCAAAGTTAACAAAAGCCGTGTACGTGGTTTAGAAAAAAAGGTGACAAAAACACATACGTCTCGAGAAGTATATCTGAATGAACGATCAACTCTGGCTTTGAAAGCTTTGCTTCAATTTAAAAAGGATCAAGGCTACCAAACAGACTATGTGATGCTATGTCCTAAGACTAAGGAACCCTTCTTTAATGAAAAACCACCTAGAGAGCGTCTTGTAGAAGCGATGAAAGCGTGTTCTATACGTCACCGCCCTGCATACAATGCAAGGCATACTTATGCGACGATGTTGCTGATGGATGGCGTCAATCCAATGTTTGTAGCCGATCAACTTGGACATAGTCTACAAATGCTGATCAAACGCTATACAAAATGGTTGCATGGGGATAAAAATAAGCAAGAAATTGCGAAACTTAGCGTAACTCGTACAGCCTAAATACGTCGAAATCAAAAGCTCTTGCAATGAAAAATGTGGCAAATGTGTGGCAATAAAAAAGCCACTCAATATAAGTGACTGATTTATAACAAGAATTTTGGTGGAGATGGCGGGAGTTGAACCCGCGTCCGCCAACACTACGCTCGAGAATACTACATGCTTAGATATCGTCTATTGTTTTAACACCAAGAGACCCGACGAACAGGGTTCAAGGTGCGATCCTCTAGATTTGGTATAAAGCCCCGAGGCTTGACTCTATACGGACTTGTGTGCGTTCGCTTCAGTCGGGATCTCTAACCACAAGTATTTAGAGATGCGGACAAGCAGCCCTTAGGCTGCTAGAGCGTAAGTTTCGTCGTTTGCGACTATTTAAATGCAAATTTTATTTACGAGAGAAAATGCGCTCTCGGCATGCATCTATGAGTTTCATCATCGGCGTCGAAGCCAAGAACATCCCCAAAGTACAAGCTCATCATAGCATAACTGGCAAAAAATACGATGCATTTTCTACACAAATACACTTTTGAATGCGCCTGATTACATAATTGCGCTAATATTTCATAATTCAAGTCAGCATTTAAAAAAATTATGAGCTATTTATTGGCACTCGACCAGGGAACGACATCTAGCCGTGCAATCATCTTTAATGAACACGGACAGATTCAGGCAACAGCTCAACGCGAAACCCATATTCAGACCCCACACTCCGGTTGGGTCGAACAGGATGCACAGGAAATCTGGAGCTCGCAAATTGCAGTGGTACAACAGGCGCTTGCTACCGCCCGGATTCTGGCCAAAGATATTAAAGCGATTGGCCTGACCAATCAGCGTGAAACGACTGTGGTATGGGATTGTCGTAATGGGAAGCCTCTTGCACCAGCGATTATCTGGCAGGATCGTCGTGCAACAGACTGGTGTAATCAGCTGATACAGCAAGGCCAGATGGATCAGGTACAACAAAAAACCGGGCTACGGATTGATCCCTATTTTAGTGCCGGGAAACTGGTCTGGTTATTAGAAAATATTGATGGCTTACGTACACTCGCAGAGCAAGGTCATGTGGCTTTTGGCACCATTGATAGCTGGCTGATCTGGAACCTGACTCAAGGTGCTGAGCATATTATTGAAGCGAGTAATGCTTCCCGCACCATGTTGATGAATCTGCAAACTCAACGCTGGGATGACGAACTACTCGACCTGTTTAATATCCCCGCTTCAGTTCTGCCACGAATCATCAGTTCTGATTGTCATATTGCAGATACGGCACCGGGTTTATTAGGGGCTACGATTCCTATTACCGGTATTCTAGGTGATCAGCAATCTGCCTTATTTGGCCAGTCTTGCTTCGAACCCGGTATGGCAAAAAATACCTATGGCACTGGCTGTTTTATGCTATTTAATACCGGCCATGACATTCAGCTCAGCCAGAATAAATTGCTTTCTACCCTCGCCTGGCAGGTACAGGAACAGACCAGTTATGCCTTAGAAGGTAGTGTTTTTATGGCCGGTGCAGTGGTGCAATGGCTACGTGATGGGCTTGGCATCATTCAAAAAAGCAGTGATATAGAGAAGTTGGCCTGTAAAGTTGAAGATACTGACGGCGTGGTCTTAGTTCCTGCTTTTACCGGATTGGGTGCACCGCATTGGGATAGTGAAGCCCGTGCCCTGCTTTGTGGCATGTCACGAGGAACCAATAAGGCCCATATTGCCCGCGCCGCGCTGGAATCGATTGCCTTTCAGGTCTCCGATGTATTGACTGCGATGCAATCGGATATTGCCCATCCTTTAAAAGAACTACGCGTCGATGGTGGCGCCAGCTGTAATGATATGCTGATGCAGTTCCAGGCTGACCTGCTAAATGTTCCTGTCATGCGTCCAAAAATGCTGGAATCCACCGCTTGGGGTGCAGCAGCGATGGCTGGTTTAAAATCTGGCGTATTTTCCAGCCTTGATGAAATCTCTCAGTCCTGGCAGTTAGACCGAGCCTTTGAACCAAAAATGCAGAATGATGAACGTGAAGCACATTTAGCCAAATGGCAAAATGCTTTGAAACGGGCCAAATCAGATTTATAAGATCGAAAAAAACCGCTAAATAGTTAGCGGTTTTTTATGTTGGAAAATATTAATGTGATGGCATTCCACCCACACCCGCTTTGGGTCGTGGTGCCAACCAGACGATTAAAGCAGCAAAAATAAAAACCATCGCCAAAATCAAAAATAGGTGATTAGCAGACAGCGTTAATGCTTCTTTATCCACCAGACTGGAAATATAACCCAAGGCACTGTCCGAACTCATGCCCTGTGCCATTAAGGTATTCTGAGTTTCTTCGACATTCAGTTTACCGACCAGCTCACTGCGGGCCACTTTACTGTGATCATCCCAGATCGTGACTGCAATTGAAGCCCCGATCGCTCCAGCCATGGTCCGCAGAAAGTTCATCAAACCAGCGGCCGATGCCATTTCTTGTGGCTGGACTGAGGCCAATGCCATATTGGAGAGTGGAATGAAGAAGAATGGCACCGCAAAACCTTGCAGAATCTGTGGCCAGGCCAATGCCATAAAATCAGCATCCGTAGTCCAGAATGCCCGCATCAAAGTCACAACGGCGAGCAAGGTCAAACCGAAACTGGCCAGAATGCGCTGATCATATTTGGTCGCCATCTTCGCCACAATCGGTGACATCAACAGGCTACCAAAACCCATGGTTGCGGTTAAATAACCTGCCCAAGTGGCCGTATAACCCAGATTAATTTGCACCCACTGTGGAATCAGTACAATACTGGAAAAGAAGGCACCGAAGGCAAAGGCCAATGACAGCACAGCAAAGGTAAACCCGCGATATCGGAAGATCCGGATATCTACAATCGGATGCCGTTCGGTCAGTTCCCAGATGGTAAAGATGATTAAACCGACTATGGCAAGCACCGCCAAGGTCCCAATAAAGGAACTGCTAAACCAGTCATGTTCATGACCTAGATCTAACATTAATTGCAGCGCACCAATCCACAGAATCAGTAAGAACAAACCACCTTTATCAATCTTCAAAGTATTGGTTTCAGTTTCTGCTGGTTTTAATAGCTTCAATGCAGCCAGACCGCAGAACAAACCCACCGGGATATTAATAAAGAAAATCCAGTGCCAAGACAGGTTATCACTAATCGTACCGCCGAGAATTGGACCGAGAATTGGACCGACAACGGTGGTCATTGCCCACATCCCCATCGCTTGGGATTGTTTTTCAGGTGGGAAAATTCGCAGTAATAAAGTCTGGCTTAGCGGCATGATTGGGCCACCGAACAACCCCTGCCCGATCCGGCAAAACACCAGCATTTCCAGACTGGTAGAAATCCCGCATAGAATCGAAAAAATGGTAAAACCCAGCAGGCAGACACCAAACAGGCGTACGCTACCAAAGCGACCCGCCAGCCATCCTGTCAAAGGTACACAGATCGCTTCTGCGACTGCATAAGACGTAATGACCCAGGTGCCTTGCGAGCTGGACACTGCCAGACTACCGGTAATATGCGGCACCGAGACATTGGCAATGGTCATGTCCAGCACGACCATGAAATTGGCTAATGCCAGCACAAAGGCTGCCAGCATCAGCTTGCCGCCAGTCAGATTCCCATATGGAACATATTTATTCATCGGGAATTACTTCTTGAAGTGGATTTCAGCTTCCATCGACAGACCCACACGTAGCGGATGCTCGGCTAGTTCTTTCGGATCTAGCTGGATACGCACTGGTAAACGCTGTACCACCTTAATCCAGTTGCCTGTGGCATTCTGAGCCGGAATCAGAGCAAACGCTGAACCTGTACCACCAGAGAAGCCCACCACGGTACCGTGATATTTCACCGATTTACCATACAGATCAGACGTCAGTTCAGCTTTCTGCCCCACACGGACTTTTTCCAGCTGGCTTTCTTTGAAATTGGCATCAACATAGAGCTGATCTACTGGTACGACCATCATCAGCATTGTACCTGGCGCAACACGTTGACCCACCTGAATTGAACGGCGTGAAACCACCCCATCAAAAGGTGCTTTAATTACAGTACGTTCTAAGTCTAGCTCGGCCTGTTTCAGTTTGGCTTCAGCCACAAGTACATCAGGAGTCGAATTTTCATTCGCGCCTTGAATCAAGGCTTCATTCGCCGCTAAATTGCTTTGTGCGGCTTTCTGGCTGGATCTTGCTTGTGCCAGACCCGCTTCAGCAGAAGCTACGCCAGCTTTGGCCGTATCCAATGCAGATTGTGCGGTACTGAGTTCTTCTTTAGACACTGCACCGCTCGCACTGAGTTTTTCACGACGTGTATATTCATCTTGTGCTTTATGTAAGGCTGCCTGAGCTTGAGCTAGCTGAGCTTCGGCACTGCGAATTGCATCATCACTAACCCCAATCTGTGAGCTTAAAGCCCCGCTATTGGCCGCAGTCTGTTTGTACTGGCGCTTGGCTTTGGTCAGTTCTGCACGTGCCTGAGCCACTGCAATTTTGGCATCACGGTCATCGATTTTGGCCAGGATATCGCCCTGTTTGACCGCTTGTGTATCATGAACCAATACTTCAGCGACCTGACCACTGACCATAGACGTAATAGAAGCCGTTTCAGCACCCACATAGGCATTTTCAGTACTGACTGAATTGTTCAGAAAGAATTTCCAAACCAGAAACAACACCAGTGCAATCACTATGAAGATGGCAACGATACTCAGGGCTTTTTTACGTTTATTTTTTAAAGCTTGATCCGAAGTTGCATCAGATGCGTTTTCTGGCAGGGTGTCTTGTACATCTGTCATTGATTTTTTCCTAAATCCAACAGACTTGGTCACGCAGCCACACTGACCAGCACTGACATGAATGTATAATAGATTCATATCCCTTTTATTGATCAATGGGTAAAATGAGAAAGCCGTATTAATTTAATTGGCTCTAGACTAGCAAAA
>NZ_JAALGV010000097.1:0-1863 GCF_011174875.1 Acinetobacter sp. GFQ9D191M | reverse complement strand
GGAGTGACGGGCACTGGCTGGCAATGTCTAGCAACGGCAGGCATTTCGGCTGAGGGTAAAAGAACTTTCCGCTAAGCGATAGACTGTATGTAAACACAGTATTGCAAGGACGCGGAACATGCCTCATGTGGCGGCCAGGACGGCCAGCCGGGATCGGGATACTGGTCGTTACCAGAGCCACCGACCCGAGCAAACCCTTCTCTATCAGATCGTTGACGAGTATTACCCGGCATTCGCTGCGCTTATGGCAGAGCAGGGAAAGGAATTGCCGGGCTATGTGCAACGGGAATTTGAAGAATTTCTCCAATGCGGGCGGCTGGAGCATGGCTTTCTACGGGTTCGCTGCGAGTCTTGCCACGCCGAGCACCTGGTCGCTTTCAGCTGTAAGCGTCGCGGTTTCTGCCCGAGCTGTGGGGCGCGGCGGATGGCCGAAAGTGCCGCCTTGCTGGTTGATGAAGTACTGCCTGAACAACCCATGCGTCAGTGGGTGTTGAGCTTCCCGTTTCAGCTGCGTTTCCTGTTTGCCAGCCGGCCCGAGATCATGGGGTGGGTGCTGGGCATCGTTTACCGCGTCATTGCCACGCACCTGGTCAAGAAAGCGGGCCATACCCACCAAGTGGCCAAGACGGGCGCGGTCACCCTGATCCAGCGTTTTGGATCGGCGCTCAATCTGAATGTTCACTTCCACATGCTGTTTCTCGACGGTGTGTATGTCGAGCAATCCCACGGCTCAGCGCGTTTCCGCTGGGTCAAGGCGCCGACCAGCCCAGAGCTCACCCAGCTGACGCACACCATCGCCCACCGGGTGGGTCGCTATCTGGAACGGCAAGGCCTGCTGGAACGGGATGTCGAAAACAGCTATCTGGCCTCGGATGCGGTGGATGACGACCCGATGACACCCCTGCTGGGGCACTCGATCACTTACCGTATCGCTGTCGGTTCACAGGCGGGGCGAAAGGTGTTCACTTTGCAAACTCTGCCGACCAGTGGTGATCCGTTCGGTGACGGGATTGGCAAGGTAGCCGGGTCCAGCCTGCACGCCGGCGTGGCGGCCAGGGCCGATGAACGCAAGAAGCTCGAACGGCTGTGCCGGTACATCAGCCGCCCGGCGGTATCCGAGAAGCGGCTGTCGTTAACACGAGGCGGCAACGTGCGCTACCAGCTCAAGACGCCGTACCGGGACGGCACCACGCACGTCATTTTCGAACCATTGGATTTCATTGCAAGGCTGGCCGCCCTGGTACCGAAGCCCAGAGTCAACCTAACCCGCTTCCACGGGGTGTTCGCACCCAACAGTCGGCACCGGGCGTTGGTCACGCCGGCAAAACGGGGCAGGGGCAACAAGGTCAGGGTGGCTGATGAACCGGCAACACCAGCACAACGGCGAGCGTCGATGACATGGGCGCAACGGCTCAAGCGTGTTTTCAATATCGACATCGAGACCTGCAGCGGCTGCGGCGGCGCCATGAAAGTCATCGCCTGCATTGAAGACCCTATAGTGATCAAGCAGATCCTTGATCACCTGAAGCACAAAGCCGAAACCAGCGGGACCAGGGCGTTACCCGAAAGCCGGGCGCCACCGGCTGAGCTGCTCCTGGGTCTGTTTGACTGACGAGCCTGAAGGCCAACGATACCAATCAAAATGCTGCGTTCACAGCGCCGCGGCAGGGATCCGCCGTGCTGGTTGTCGGAAAAGGAGCCGCTAGTGGGAAAGAGGAGGGTAAATTTTCAGCGTTGCTGGCTCCCCGTCAGCCGGATTGGGTTGCATCGCAGGGGTGTCGAAAGAGTCAACTGCGGTCCAAAGCTGTTGGACTTGGGTGAAAAGGGCGTTTATTCTTCCTATACGTTGTCGGCAGCGGGCCA
>NZ_JAALGV010000096.1:0-29138 GCF_011174875.1 Acinetobacter sp. GFQ9D191M | reverse complement strand
TCTATTTCAGGACAAGACATTATGCCTTCATATAATGAAAGATCAAGAATTTAAACCAGAAGCTTGACCTTCCCATTATGGTAATGTTTAAGCTATAGCATAGGCAGTGAATGGGTGAATGGAGAGCGCAGAATGAATAAACCAGCAACCACACAGTTGTACGAACAGCAGGTACAGATTTCAGGAATGACCTGTGCCTCTTGTGTCGCACGTGTGGAAAAAGCCTTAAAGAAAATTGAAGGTGTGGTGGAAGCGAACGTTAATCTCTCCACTGAACAGGCTTTTTTAAAAAGTGAACAACCTATTCCTGCAACGCAACTCGTCAATGCTATCAATAAAACCGGTTTTGAAGCCGTGATCCAGCAGTTTGATTTAAATATTGAAGGTATGACCTGTGCGTCTTGTGTAGCTCGTGTTGAAAAAGCCTTGAAAAAAGTCGATCAGGTACTGGATGCGCAGGTTAATCTGGCAACCGAAAAAGCTCATGTCACTGCAATTCGTCCTCTCGCTGTTTCCCAACTGGTTAAGGCGGTACAAAAGGCCGGCTTTGATATTCAAACCGACCGAATTGAACTGGCTATTGAAGGAATGACCTGTGCCTCCTGTGTGGCACGTGTAGAAAAGGCTTTATTAAAAGTCGATCAGGTAAGTGAAGCACACGTCAATCTCGCCACTGAAACAGCTTCGGTCAAGGCGCCGCGTAGTCAGCTTCCAGCTTTAATTGCTGCCGTCAAAAAAGCGGGGTATAACGCCCATGAAAAATTAGATACACAGGCTACCGATGCCCAGACGGCATTTCAGGAAAAGAAAACCGCTGAAACTGAACAGCTAAAACGTGACTTATGCTTAGCACTAATTCTGGCTGTTCCGGTGTTTATTCTGGAAATGGGTTCACATCTGATTCCGGCTTTTCATCACTGGATTGCACATACGCTAGGTACCCAAAACAGCTGGTATATCCAGTTTGTGCTGACCACTCTGGTTCTGCTGATTCCAGGACGGCGGTTTTATCAGCATGGGATTCCGGCATTATTCCGACTGGCACCCGATATGAATTCTCTGGTTGCCGTGGGAACAATAGCCGCTTATGGATTTTCCTGTATTTCCACTTTCTTTCCGCAATTATTGCCGCAAAGCACTGTACATGTGTATTTCGAAGCGGCGGCTGTGATTGTTGCCTTGATCTTACTGGGACGTTATCTGGAAGCTCGAGCCAAAGGTAAAACCTCTGAAGCGATTCAATATCTGGTTGGCTTGCAGCCAAAAACTGCTCGAGTACAGCAAAATGGAACCTGGGTTGATCTGAAAATTGCTGATGTACAGCAGGGCATGCTGATCGAGATTCGTCCGGGTGAGAAAGTCGCAGTTGATGGTGAAGTCGTTTCTGGTCAAAGTTATATCGATGAAGCCATGATCAGCGGTGAACCTTTAGCGGTGGCTAAACAGGCTGGAGATCGGGTGATTGGCGGAACGGTAAATCAGAATGGCACCTTGCAGATCAAGGCGACAGCAGTCGGACAAGATTCGGTTCTAGCTCAGATCATTCATATGGTGGAACAGGCACAAGGCGCAAAGCTTCCGATTCAGGCAGCTGTCGATAAAGTGACCTTATGGTTTGTGCCGGCTGTGATGCTGCTCGCGACTTTGACTTTTATTGTCTGGTTCCTGTTGGGTCCTGAACCGAATCTGACTTATGCACTGGTCAATGCTGTTGCAGTACTGATTATTGCCTGTCCTTGTGCAATGGGCCTGGCTACGCCAACATCTATTATGGTCGGCACCGGCCGGGCAGCAGAGCTGGGTGTCTTGTTCCGTAAAGGCGAAGCATTGCAACTCTTGCAGCAAACCAGAGTTGTGGCGGTGGATAAAACCGGAACCTTAACTGAAGGGAAACCAGCCCTAACCGATTTTGCAGTGACATCTGGTTTTGAGCAGCAAAAAGTTTTGCAAATGGTCGCAGCAGTGGAAGCCAAATCTGAACATCCCATTGCTCATGCGATTGTGGAAGCTGCGAAAGCACAACAGTTGCAACTACCTGAAGTCAGTGATTTTGATTCAATCACTGGTGCAGGCGTGAAAGCTCAAGTTTCAGGTCAGCAAATTCATATTGGCGCAGAGCGCCTGATGCAGCAATTGGGTTTAAATGTCGATATTTTTAAAGAGAAGGCACAACAGTTAGGCGAACAGGGACGTACTCCTTTATATGTCGCGATAGACCAGAAATTGGCTGCCATTATTGCGGTGGCTGATCCGATTAAAGCTACAACTTATAGTGCGATTCAGGCCTTACATGATCAAGGCTTAAAGATTGCCATGATCACCGGTGATAACCAGCATACTGCACAGGCCATTGCCAGACAGTTGAAAATTGACCATGTCATTGCTGAAGTTCTGCCTAATGAAAAAGTCGATGCGGTACATCAACTCCAACAGCAACATGGCATCGTCACTTTTGTCGGTGACGGGATTAATGATGCACCTGCCTTGGCTCAGGCCGATGTCGGGATGGCAATAGGAACTGGTACGGATGTCGCAATTGAAGCAGCAGATGTGGTACTGATGTCAGGAAATTTACAGCATGTGGCAACCGGTATTGGCCTGAGTCAAGCAACCATGCGCAATATCAAACAGAACCTGTTTTGGGCCTTTGTTTATAATATTGCCTTGATTCCGATTGCTGCCGGTCTGTTGTATCCATTCTTCGGTATTTTGTTATCACCGATGTTTGCAGCAGGCGCGATGGCATTATCCTCAGTTTTTGTGGTCAGCAATGCGCTTCGTTTAAAGACTTATCAGCCGATCCAGTTGAAGGAGGCAGTGTAATGAATATTGGACAGGCCGCGAAACGCTCCGGGATCTCGGCCAAAATGATCCGTTATTATGAAGATATCGGTTTATTACCCAATCCTAAACGTAGCGATTCGGGTTATCGTATCTATAGTGACGATGACATCAAGACTTTAAGTTTTATTCAGCATGCGCGTGAACTGGGTTTTCTTCTGAACAGATGAAAGAATTGCTCGGCCTGTGGCTGAACGATGCCAGACACAGCAGTGATGTCAAACAGTTGGCGCAAAAGCATATCGAGTTACTGCAACAGAAAATTGCGGACATGCAAAATATGATGAAAATTTTGCAGCAATCGGTTGCACAGTGTGCTGGAGATGAGCAATCTGACTGTCAGATTCTGAAACAGATTGAGCAGGGTGTGTCACATGGGAAAACTGCACATACGGCTATCAAAGCAGATCAATAGCCTTGAATTAAAATTTAAATAACCCAAATTTGAACTGATCAAAGGGAGATCAAGATGAAATTCCGTATTGAAAATATGACTTGTGGTGGTTGTGCGCGTAGTGTGACTGCAACCATTCAGGAGCTGGATGAAAATGCTAAAGTAGATGTTGATGTGGCCAGTAAAATGGTAGAAGTTGAATCGAGTGCAAGCGAATCTGAGATTATCGCAGCATTAACTGAAGATGGCTTCCCGCCTGAAACTATGGCTTAATATTTGCCATTTAAAAAATAATTCTAAAATGCCTAATCATGATTAGGCATTTTTTATGAAACTGTTGATATTTTATCTGGCGTCATCAATGCTTGATTAATATAAAGTTTAATCAGGCGTTCACGCGAACCAATCGCTTTTTGATAACTGGTCGAATTTAATAATAGTGAAGCGCCATAAGTTACCGTCCAGATATAAGATAAATAATCCCGGATCGACATGGCACTGTCTAAAGATACCAGATAATCATGGGTCATATCTTTAATGCGGATAATCCGTTCTTCACGAATACGATAGAGTTCCTGAAATAACTCTTTCAGGTTTTTTTCATTATTGGTTAAACGCTCTTCAATAACATGCAGCAAAATAGTCCGGTTTGAATTGAGCATGTGATAAAGCATATATTGCGAAACATAATTTTTAATATCGTTATTATATTTGTCAGAAATTGCCAGAATTCTTTTTTCATTCAGAATGATGAGTTCTAAATATAACTGATTTTTACTTTTAAAATGCTTGTAGATCGTTCCTTTGGCGATGTCCAGTTCTTCAGCAAGTTCACTCAAGGTGATGTCCTGATTATTATCAAGCAGTAGACTTTCTGCCATGCTCAGGATCTTCTCTTTACGAAGAAGGAAGTTCTGCTGTCTTACAGTCGTCATCTTCTTGACTCATCATTTTAGAAAAGGAACCTACTAAGAATATGCTATTTTCACAGGTATAGCTATAAAACTAAGGTCGTGATATTTATCTAAATTTGTATATTTATTCAACATTTCTTGTAGAAAAAAGTCATATACAGCTGCGCTAAAAATATTGTCAAGAAAATTGAACCCTTGAGATCAACTTTGCTAAATAAAATTCCATTTTCAATATATTTGATTTATGGTTTTAGGGCATAAAGCTGAATCATATTTTCGTTTTAAACCCAGACCAGACAAGGTTTAGCGAAGTGAAGCCAGAGTCATTTTAACAGCTTAAATTTTTCATTCATCAATGGATTTAAGTTTTAATGATTCAGTAAATACCAGAGGTATAAAGTTTTTGATTTTAAATTTTATATCGCTAATTTATGTCAATGAATTCATCGCCAGATTAATTCGATATGATGATTTTTGAATGACATGCATGGATTCGAGCAAAAAGCCTCAAAATATTTTCTCGAATCCATAATGAAAAAATACTCAGTAACAGGATTGAGTATCACCATTTTAGGAAGTTGAAAATGCCGATTTATAATGCGCCGCTGAAAGACATGGAATTTATTTTAAATGATGTATTTCATGCTGAACAATTTTGGCAAGGTAACGAAAATCTTGCACATCTCGATATGGCGACTGCAAATGCGGTTCTGGAAGAAATGGCAAAATTTTCAAAAAATGTGATTCTTGATCTGAATCGTCCTGCAGATGAAGAGGGTGGTGCTCAGTTTAACAATGGTGTGGTGACGACACCCAAAGGTTTTAAAGAAGCGTTCAGACAGTTTGCCGAAGGTGGCTGGGTAGGCTTGGGTGCTCCTGAAGAATGGGGCGGACAAAACATGCCGAAGATGCTCACGGTTCTAGCGGATGAAATGATCTGGAGCACCAATCCATCTTTTATGCTTTATCCGCTATTAACGGTGGGTGCAGGTATGGCCATCAATGACCGCGCCTCACAGGAACAAAAAGAAACTTATTTACCAAAATTCTATACGGGTGAATGGTCGGGCACCATGTGCCTGACTGAACCACATTCCGGCACAGATCTTGGCATTATCAAGACTAAAGCTGAACCGAATGAAGATGGTTCATACAATATTACCGGCACCAAAATTTTTATTACCAGCGGCGAGCATGATCTGAGTGAAAATATCATTCATCTGGTGCTGGCCAAAACCCCAAATGCGCCAGCAGGTTCACGCGGTATTTCTCTGTTTATTGTCCCTAAATTCCTGGTCAATGCAGACGGTTCCCTGGGTGAGCGCAATGCAGTGGCTGCCGGTTCGATCGAACATAAGATGGGCATCAAAGGCTCAGCAACCTGCGTCATGAACTTTGATGGTGCTAAAGGCTATATGGTGGGCAATGAAAATGAAGGTCTGGCGGGCATGTTCGTGATGATGAACTACGAACGTTTGTCGATGGGGATTCAAGGCATTGGCGCGGCAGAATTTGCCTACCAGAATGCGGCACAATATGCGACGGACCGTTTACAGGGCCGTGCATCAACTGGTGCAAAATCTCCAGAAAAACCAGCCGATTCAATTCTGGTCCATGGCGATGTACGCCGTATGTTGCTGAATGTACGTGCCAATAATGAAGCTTCACGTGCTTTCGCGGTGTATGTAGGTCAACAGCTGGATATCACCAAATACTCAACCGATCCTGAAGCGGTGCGTAAAGCGACTGACCGTGTGGCGCTGTTAACGCCAATCGCCAAAGCTTATTTGACCGACAAGGCCTTGGATTCTGCACTGGAAGCACAAATGTGCTTTGGTGGTCATGGCTATATCCGTGAATGGGGCATGGAACAGTGTATTCGTGACCTGCGCATTTCACAGATTTATGAAGGCACCAATGGCGTGCAGGCGATTGACCTGATTGGGCGTAAAACCACCAAATGTAATGGGGCTTATATCGCGGAATATATCGCAGAGATCCGTGAATTTGCCCAAAGTTTAGATGATTCATTGACGATTAAAACGGCGACATTAGAAACCTGCCAGCAACTTGAAGACATCACCAGATTCATCGTTGAACAGTCTAAGCTGAACCCTGATTTTGCCAACTCGATTGCTGTCGATTATTTACATGCGGTTGGGCTGCTCAGCTTTGTCTATATGTATGCGCGGATTAGCAAAGCCGCTGCAGCCAAAGACGATAGTTACTTCCAGAACAAACTGGTACTGGCCAACTACTATGTTGCCAAAGTCCTTCCGGATTTAAGTGCAAGAATTCAGCGTATTCAGGCGGGTGCGGAACTGGTGATGCAGTTGCCTGAAGACTATTTTACCGCACAGGCTTAACCCGCAATGATTGCGAAGGACCAGCCCTACAGCGCTTTGGCTATGTAGGGTTGATAACAATGATGAAAAGGATGAAACTAAAATGATCGTAATTGTAGATGCAGTACGTACCGCGATGGGCGGTTTTCAAGGTTCACTTTCAAGCTGTACCGCGCCGGATTTGGGTGCTGTGGTGATCAAGGAAGCAGTGGCACGTGCAGGTCTGTCAGCCAATGATATTGATGAAGTGTTTATGGGCTGCGTTCTTCCTGCCGGTTTAAAACAGGGTCCGGCACGTCAGGCAATGCGTCAGGCGGGTCTACCGGATTCCACGGGGGCGACCACGATTAATAAAATTTGTGGTTCAGGCATGAAGGCGGTGATGCAGGCAGCAGACGCAATCAAGGCCGGTTCAGCAGAGATTGTGGTTGCAGGTGGTATGGAATCGATGTCAAACGCACCCTATTTAATGGACAAGGCACGGGCCGGATTCCGTATGGGGCATGGAAAAGTCATTGACCATATGTTCCAGGAAGGTCTGGAAGATGCGGAAACAGGTCTGTCGATGGGAATCCTTGCTCAGGAAATGGCAGATAAAAAGGGCTATACCCGTGAGCAGCAGGATGACTATGCAATTGGTTCCTTAAATAAAGCCGTGACCGCCGTTCAGCAAGGCTTCTTTAAAGATGAAATCGTACCGGTCACTGTCAGTAGCCGTAAAGGCGATGTCGTGGTAGAACAGGATGAACAGCCTTTAAATGCCAAGGCTGACAAAATTCCAACCTTACGTCCAGCTTTCAAAAAGGATGGAACAATTACTGCGGCAAATGCCAGCTCCATTTCTGATGGTGCTTCGGCACTGGTGATTACCTCGAGTGAAATTGCCGCGCAGCGCAACTTAAAGCCGCTGGCTAATATTGTGGCCTATGCCAGCCATTCGCAGCATCCATCAGAATTCACCATTGCACCAGTGGGCGCGATTGAAAAAGTCTTGCAAAAAACGGGTTGGGATGCTCAGGACGTAGACCTTTGGGAAATTAATGAAGCTTTTGCCATGGTAACCATGTTAGCAATAGATGCTTTTAAACTTGATCCAGCAAAAGTGAACGTTAATGGTGGGGCATGTGCGCTTGGTCATCCCCTAGGTTCTTCCGGTTCCCGAATTATTGTGAGCTTGATTCATGCCTTAAAGCGTACTGGTGGCAAGAAAGGCATTGCAGCACTGTGTATTGGCGGTGGGGAAGCAACAGCGATTGCTGTAGAACTGATTTAAGTCTTTTCATAATTGCATGATCATATGCTCAAAGTAGCAAACTTAAATATTTTTTGAATTAGACCACAATGCTTCTGGTACGCCAGGAGCAGGCGTCTCTTTATTTTTAATTTTTGAGAATTTTTATGAACGGTTTAGAGCGTATTCGTTTGCTCGCATTACAAGATAAAGTAGTACCTGTAGAAAAAGCACTACAATTGATTCAAGACGGTGATGTAATTGGTTTGAGCGGGTTTGGCGGCGCCGGCGAGGCGAAAACTGTGCCTTTGGCATTGGCTGAATATGCCCGGCAGCATCCGATCCATATTACCTTGGCGACAGGTGCAAGTCTGGGGAACCGGATTGATGGAAAACTGAATGAAGCTAACGTTATAACCCGCCGTTATCCTTATCAGGCTGATCCTTCTTTACGTCAGGCCATCAATAATGGTGAAGTGATGTATATCGATCAGCATCTTTCTGAACTGGCAGACAATATCCGTCATAAAAACCTGCCGGCGATTAATGTAGCTATAATTGCCGCAACGGCCATTACTGAAGATGGCCAGATTATTCCGACCGGTTCTTGTGGAAACTCGGCGAATTTCATCGAAATGGCAGATCGGGTCATTGTTGAAATTGATACAACAGTTAATCCGGTGCTAGAAGGCGTACATGATATTTATTTGCCTAAAACCCGTCCAAACCGTGGTCCGATTCCTTTGACGCAAGCCAGTGACAAGATAGGTACAATCGGAATCCATGTTGCACCTGAAAAAATTGCTGCGATTGTCATTAATGAGATTCCTGATACTTCTTTTAAAATGGACGAGCCAGATGAAGAAACGCTGGCAATAGCCAGTCACCTGATTAACTTCTTTGAACAAGAGGTTGCAGCAGGGCGATTACCTGAAAATCTGGGGCCGCTGCAGTCCGGAGTAGGTTCCGTGGCAAATGCCGTATTTGCAGGTTTTGAACATTCTAATTTCAATAATCTTGAAATGTATTCTGAAGTCCTGCAAGACTGTACTTTCCAGCTTATCGATTCAGGAAAAATGACCTTTGCTTCTGGTTGTTCCATGACCCTGAGCGATGAATGTGCGGCACGGGTGATGAAGAATTTTGATCAGTACAAAGATAAAATTGTCTTACGCCCGCAAGAACTTTCCAACAACCCTGAGCTAATTCGCCGTCTGGGTATAATTGCAATCAATACCGCACTGGAGTTTGATATTTACGGGAATGTGAATTCAACCCATGTCGCTGGCACCAAGATGATGAATGGTATTGGCGGCTCAGGTGATTTTACCCGTCATGCACATATTGCGATTTTTGTGACTAAATCCTATGCCAAAGGTGGTGCGATTTCGTCTGTGGTTCCACTGGTGAGCCATACAGATCATACTGACCATGACGTGGATATTCTGGTAACAGAGCAAGGTTTGGCCGATCTGCGCGGATTGGCACCACGTGAACGTGCCCGCAAGATTATCGATATTTGTGCTCATCCCGATTATCGTAAAAGTCTGAATGATTACTTTGAGCGCGCCTGTGCGCATGGTGGGCAAACACCGCATTTGTTAAATGAAGCTTTGTCCTGGCATGCCCAGTTTGAAGAAACCGGTTCAATGAAAATTGCTTAGTTCTCTTTCTTAAAATAAGCCCAAAATAAAGCCTGTGAATCACGGGCTTTATTTATTGTACTAGATAAATATTTTAGTTCTGAATCAGACGTGGGTTATTAAAGACTTTATCCAAGATATGCCGATGAATGAAACGCAGTTTATCTTTCACAGCTTCAGTCAGCTTAAAGGGGTAAGCATCTTCCAGACCCATACTGCGGTTTAAGGCATTCAAATTAAAAGTCAGGGTGACCCAGTTTTCCAGGATATGTTCAAAATCCTGTCCACCAATCGGGCATTCTTTAAAGTCCATACTGGCTAGATTTCGGCCATTACCTTCCACGCGTAGACCGGCATAAAATGCAGTTTCCAGTGTTTCCATGATATGCAGATAATGTGACCAGGTTTCAGCCCAATCTTCCCACGGGTGTGCAGTGGCATAGGGACTAATATATTTTTCATGCCAGTTGATAGGCGCACCTTGATTATAGTGCCTCTCTAGTGCTTCACTATAATTTTGGCGCTCATCTCCAAAATAATGGCGAAGTTCATTGAGTAATTCCGGATGTAGATGCTGGATGACATTAAAATAAAAATGCCCACTTTCATGACGAAAATGCCCTAATAATGTCCTGTAATTTTCACCCATATTGACCCGGGTTGTTTCCCGATAAACCACATCGGCCTCGAAGGCATTTAAGGTAATCACCCCATTGGCATGGCCGGTAAGTACTGGCTTGTCTTTTTCAGGAAGAAGAAAATCAAAACGCAAACCTAATGGATCATCATCCGAATGTTTTGGACGAGGCATAATGTTCATACGTTGGGTCAGATATAGAAACCGGCGTTTGGCTTCCTCAAGCCGATACCAGTAAATCATGTTTTCGGCATTTTCCAGATTTGGAATTACATGAGTCAGCTGGCAGGATTCGCAAAAATCTTCCTCGTCATCTACGGGGATCATCCAGTTACATACCTGATGATGGGTATAGTTATAACAAGGTTTATAACGGGAATATTGATACTTCTCGGCAACGGGAACCCACTCCTGAGCATTCAGCTTTTTAAATGTCGTCATTTCTTTTTCGGATGCGATATAGCCGATAGGAGAAAGGCAGTGATCACATACGAATTTGGCGAAAAATATCTGCTGTTCGCAAACTGGACATTCAAAATACTTCATCGATACTCCCTGCAAAATGAATGAATTACAATGAATTACTGAAACTCTATAATTTATATTCAGATTGCATTGCGGAATTTTATCCTGTTTAAAAATTCATCATAAAAATTTCTTAAAAAACACTATGTTGATTAATTGTAAAATGCGTGTGATCGATTATTCATTAGATTATAGTTTAGTGACTGTTTATAGAAGAAAAGCTGAGTGAACTGTAAAAACTGATGAACTGATTTATGTATTTTTTTCTTAAATAAAAAAACAGAGCACTAATTTAAAAAACTGAATAATGCAAACTATAAAAAAATTAGAGATCAAAAATTATTGAAAAAAATCGATTGAATCGCGTTTTTCAAAAGACCTAATTGGTATATATTTTGCTCAATTTTAAAACATATATCATGCTGAAAAATAAATTATTTTTCATTTTTTAGTTCTGCTTTTGGGGCATTAAAATATGATGAAGATAAGAAAAGCCACTGTTCAAGATACACTTGCCATTGCGAACGTCATTGCGCCATTTGTTGATGTCTTGATTTCTAGTGAAGAGGGAAGAAAACGTTTTCAGCCTGACATTCTTCAGACTATTTTTGATCAAGCTGATATTCATTATTTTGTTGGAGAAATTAATCAAAAAATTGTGGGCGCGGTGGCCTATATGGAACCTGCACACTTTATGCACTTTTTTCTGGATCCAGCTTATCAGGGGCAAGGATACGGTCGTCAAATGTGGAATTTTTTAGAAGAACAAATCTGTAATCAAGGGCATCAAAGGATCACAGTCAAATCCAGTTTATATGGCTTCAATATTTATAAAAAATTTGGTTTTGTAGAAACAGGTGAACTTACTCACAAACATGGCATTCGCTTTATTCCAATGGAAAAAGTTTATCCTGTTGAATCAAATATAGCTCCCTTAGAATAGGAAAGTCTTTTATTATAATTTAATCAAGAATCTGGAGCTATTTTCTTATTTTTTCAGCATAGTTCAAATCTAAGAAATCAATTTTATCCCTATCAGACTGATAAATTTTAATTATTTCTAAATTAGAAAATTAAACTTTTAGCTATTAGCCATTATCTCTTTTTTAATTAGTCATAGATTGTACTAAGGCATAGAATTAATTCACTTTTACGGTACTAATGATCAGGGTATGGCAATCAGCTGGATTTTCTTTACTTTAATGGCTGCATTTATGCAGGCTTGGCGAAATGCCTTTCAAAAACAGCTCAGTACTACTGTCGATATTTGGGGCGTGACACTGGCACGTTTCCTGTTTGGCTTTCCGTTGGCCGGGCTTTACATTGCAGCTTTATACCACTTCAAACCGGTAGAAAGTGTGGTGCATTTTACCCCGAAGTATTGGATCTATATTCTGATTGCCGGTATTAGCCAGATTCTGGCAACCGCCTTGATGGTGCAGCTGTTTAAACAGAAAAATTATGCGATTGGCGTTGGACTAGCAAAAAGTGAAGCGATTCTGGCAGCCATTATCGGAGTGATTTTTCTTTCAGATCATCTTTCTGTACTGGCATGGATCGGGGTGCTGATTGGTGGCTATGCGGTATTCCTGCTGAGTAAGGGCAATCAGCTGACTGGTTTATCCACCAAGACTTTAGCCATCGGGGTCGGCAGCGGTTTGAGCTTTGCTATTACTTCACTCTTGGTCCGTGAAGCCAGTCTGGAACTACCGATGTTGCCAACCGTGCATCGTGCTTCATGGGTACTGATTTCAGTGATTGGTTTCCAGTGCATCAGTATGCTGATTTACCTCAGTCTGTTTAGCCGAAAAACCTTAGTTGCCATGTGGCAACGTTTGGGGCTTACTTTTAAAGTCAGTTTTTGTAGCTTTATGGCCTCCCTTGGCTGGTTTACCGCCATGAGTATGATGAGCGTGCCAATCGTGAAAACCTTGGGACAAATCGAAATCCTATTCAGTCTGCTAATCTCCGCTTATTTCTTTAAAGAAAAACTGGCGCGTGCCGAGCACTGGGGCTTAGGACTGGTGGTGATTGCAGCGATGCTGGTGATCTGGGCTTAACGAATACACGAATAAAAGAAAAGCCACGATATATCGTGGCTTTTTTATAAGAATGAATTAAGCAGCAAGAAAAGTTTGTACTGCCTGATTAAAGGCTTCCGGTTGTTCAATATTGGAAATATGCGAAGCATTGATTTCAAACAACTGGCTATTTGCAATACGTTGCTGCATAAACTGTCCATCTGCAACAGTCGTCACCGGATCCTGCTGACCCGCAATAATCAGCACAGGGATTTGAATGCTACTAAGTTGTTCGCGGACATCCGCCTTAGCCAGAGCTTCACAGCAGTTTGCATAGCCTTCTGGGCTGCCAGCTCCGAGGTCGTTTGAAAGTTCTGCAACGACTGCCGGGTTGCTCTGGATAAAGGGATCGGTAAACCAGCGTGATGCCGCAGTTGCAGCAATCGGAGCAAGACCTTGCTCACGGACAAGCGCAGCACGGTCTTGCCATGCCTGTTCCTGTCCAATTTTGGCTGCAGTATTGCAGACAATCACGTGGCTAAAACGTTCTGGTTTATGAATCGCCAACCATTGACCGGTTAAGCCACCCATAGAAATACCACAGAATGCTGCTTTTGCAATATCCAAATGATCCAGTAGATTCACGACATCCTGACCCAGCTGCTCCAAGCTATACGGGCCTTGTGGTGCTTCCGAACCACCATGACCACGGGTGTCATAGCAGATTACGTAATGATCCTGCTGGAAATGTTCAATCTGTGGCTGCCACATGCTGTATTTGGTACCCAGTGAGTTGGAAAATACCAAGGCAGGTTTGTTGGCATCCCCAAAAGTCTGGTAATTAATCTGGGCATCATTTGATGTAAATGTTGGCATTTTTTTAAGTCCTTAATCTTATAAATCCCCCTAAATCCCCCTGAGCAAGGCTTAAGCATTGCTTTAAGCTGAAGTGCAAGAAGGGGGACTTTTAATGAGGATTAAACACGTTCAATAATCAACGCGATGCCTTGACCGACACCGATACACATTGAACATAGCGCATATTGACCACCGGTGTGTTCCAGCTGGTTGAGTGCAGTCGTCACTAAACGCGCGCCTGAAGCACCGAGTGGATGACCCAAAGCAATCGCACCACCATTTGGATTGACTTTCTCTGAACCGTCTTCGATACCCAAGTCACGGGTACATGCCAGTGCCTGAGCAGCAAAAGCTTCATTCAGCTCAATCACATCCATCTGCTCTAAAGTCAGACCGGTTTGTACCAGTAATTTCTTGATGGCAGGTGCTGGACCAAAACCCATGATTCGTGGTTCAACACCTACAACGGTTGAGCCAATAATTTTGGCACGTGGTTTTAAGCCATGCTGAGCAACAGCTTCATCAGATGCAATCAGCAGGGCAGCCGCACCATCGTTAATACCAGAAGCATTACCCGCCGTTACAGTCCCCTCTGCTTTCACCACAGGTTTCAGTTTCGCCAGAGCTTCTGCTGTGGTAGAGGCACGCGGATGTTCATCAGTATCGACAACGATCGGATCGCCTTTACGCTGCGGAATCACCACAGGAATGATTTCCTTGGCAAAGAAACCATTGGCCTGCGCTGCTGCGGTACGTTGCTGGCTGGTCAGAGCAAACTTGTCCTGATCTTCACGGTTGATATTGAACTGTTCTGCCAGATTTTCAGCAGTTTGCGGCATGGTTTCTACGCCGTACATTTCTTTCAGTTTCGGATTGATAAAACGCCAGCCCATGGTGGTGTCTTCAATCTTCTGGCTACGGCTATACGCTGTTTCTGACTTGCCCATCACGAATGGGGCACGCGACATGCTTTCTACACCACCGGCAATAATCAGATGGGCTTCACCGGCTTTAATCGCACGTGCTGCCATCGCTACGGCATCCATCGATGAACCACACAGACGGTTTACGGTCGTTGCCGGAACCTGATAAGGCAGGCCTGCAAGCAATGAAGACATACGACCGACGTTACGGTTGTCTTCACCGGCCTGATTGGCACAGCCATAAATCACGTCATCGACCTGTTCCCAGTTCACGCTTGGATTGCGTTCCATCAAAGCTTTAATTGGAACTGCACCTAAGTCATCTGTACGAACAGGCGCGAGACCACCGGCATAACGGCCGAATGGGGTACGGATGGCATCGATAATATATGCGTTTTTCATGTTTTTACTTTCCAAATCTTTGAATCCCTCCCAACCTCCCTTTACTAAAGGGAGGCGTTTTTCCCTGAATTTAAAGGATGAAAGTCCCTCCTTTAATAAAGGAGGGGTTTAGGGAGGATTTATAAATTAGTTTTGAGTCGCATCAATCAGTTTGGCACCAGTCATTGACTGCAATTCTTCAAATGACAGACCTTCGACTTTTTCAATCACTTTCATACCTTCAGGCGTCACATCAATCACACAAAGATCGGTATAAATACGGTCGACACATTTCAGGCCAGTCGCAGGATAAGACAGTTCAGCCACGATTTTGGGCTCGCCTTTTTTGGTCACGTGATCTGTGGTAATAAAGACTTTTTTCGCACCCACAGCCAGATCCATGGCACCGCCGACTGCTGGAATCGCATCCGGAGCACCAGTATGCCAGTTGGCCAAATCACCATTTTCAGCCACCTGGAACGCGCCCAGTACCGCGATGTCTAAGTGACCGCCACGCATCATCGCGAATGAATCACCATGATGGAAGAAAGAACCACCTTCGAGCAAGGTCACGAATTCTTTACCGGCATTAATCAGCTCAGGATCGCGGTCTTCTTCAGCAGGAGGAGGACCGAAAGCCAGCAGGCCATTTTCAGAGTGCAGGAATACGTCTTTGTCGCTTGGCAGGTAGCTTGAAATCTTGGTTGGTAAACCAATACCGAGGTTCACATAAGCACCATCAGGAATGTCTTGTGCCACACGTTCAGCGATCTGGTCACGGGTCAGTTTGTTATAGCTCATGAATCTTCTCCTTATCCGTGATTACTGTGCAGGTTTAACTTGAACAACGTGTTGAACAAAAATTCCTGGGGTAATGATGTGCTCTGGATCCAGTGCACCCAGTTCAACCACCTCAGAAACCTGTGCAATGGTTACATCAGCTGCCATCGCCATAATCGGGCCAAAGTTACGGGCAGATTTACGGTAGACCAGATTGCCCCAACGGTCGCCCTGATGGGCCTTAATTAAAGCAAAGTCAGCTTTAATCGGATTTTCCAGGACAAAATCTTTGCCTTCATAGTTCAAGGTTGGTTTGCCTTCAGCCAGCAAGGTACCAAAACCGGTTGGGGTATAGATTGGACCTAAGCCCATACCTGCTGCCTGAATACGGCAAGCCAGATTACCTTGCGGCACCAGTTCCAGTTCGATCTTGCCTGCACGATAGAGTTCGTCAAATACCCAGGAATCAGACTGACGCGGGAAAGAGCAGATAATTTTACGCACAGCGCCCGCTTTAAGCAGTTTCGCCAGACCATAGTCGCCATTACCAGCATTATTATTGACAATAATAAGATCCTTGATTCCCAATTCGATCAGACCATCAATCAGTTCAGCAGGCTGACCCGCTGTCCCAAATCCGCCGATCATAATGGTAGAACCATCCTTGATCTGGGAGAGTGCTTCTTTCAATGATAATGAACTTTTATCTATCATAATCTGGTCCTTACATACCCTAAACTAATGGAGCTCTTTAAATTCGTTTTGAATCTGATGTTGCAACCGGAACAGCATTACGGTCTTTCTGTGACAGCAGAAAATGTGCTACCAGGCCAATACAAATCCCCCAAAAGACTGAACTCAGCCCCAAGAAATGCATGCCGGAAGCAGTTGCTAAAAAGGTGATCAGTGCGGCATCACGTTGCGACTCTTTGCCCATCGCCATAGAGATGTTAGTGGCAATTGCTCCGAGTAAGGCCAGTCCTGCCAAAGCTGCAATTAATTCCTTCGGCATCAGGCTAAACAGCATGACAATGCTGCCGGCAAACAGGCCGCCTAAAATATAAAAAAGCCCGTTCGCCACACCCGCGATATAACGCTTTTCTTTCAGCTCGTGCGCGTCTTTGCCTAAACACAATGCGGCCGTAATAGAGGCCAATACAATAGTAATCCCCCCCACACAGGCTACTGCGAGCGAGGCAATACTGGTTGCACTGATAATTGGCTTGGCAGGCATGTCATATCCACTGATCTTGATAATGGCCATTCCTGGTAAGAACTGGCCCGACAGACTGACCAGAATAAGCGGGAGGGCCAGATTCAGGGTGGAACTCCAAGTCCATTCCGGTGCAATAAATTGCGGAATTGCCAGACTGAAATCTGCCGTGACCGGATTAATCTTGCCCAGCAGCATGCTTAAAATCACACCGGCAACCAGCACCCAGACCATGGCATAACGTGGACTGAAACGCTTGGCCAGCAAAAACACCGCCAGCATGCCAAAGACGATATAGGGCATGGTATCGGTCGCGGTGAACAGTCCTAAACCAAACTGCAGTAAAATTCCGGCCATCATTCCGGCAGCGACTTCCTGGGGAATCCAGAACAGCAATTTGTCGAAATAACCGGTAATCCCAATGAGAAAAATCACCACAGCAGAGGTGATATAGGCCGCAACCGCTTCATTGAGCGAAATATCGGGAAACAGCGTGACCAATAGTGCCGTTCCGGGCGCAGACCAGGCGGTGACAACAGGTATTTTGTATTTAATCGATAAAAAGATACCTGCGAGCGCCGCACCAATAGAAATTCCCCAGATCCATGAAATCATCATGGCAGGCGAAACTTGTGCCTGCTGGGCCGCCTGGAAAAAAATAATCAGGGGACCGGAATAGGAAATCAGCACGGCTAAAAATCCTGCCACCGTGGCTGAAATCGACCAGTCATCCTTCAGGGTTTGAAACAGGTGTGTCATTGCGGTTGCCTCCTTGCGGTCAATGAGCCTGTATGCAATCAGGTTTAACCCTGATCGCCGCCACCAACTGGAACTATAGTTCCAGTCATATATGATGCTTCATCTGAAGCCAGAAACAGAATGGCATTGACCTGTTCCTGGATCGTGCCATAGCGTTTCATATGGCTGCGATCCTTGGTCTGGTCGACCACATCCTGCATCCATTGTTCTTCCTGTTCGCTCAGCGGTTTGGCATTGCGTGGAATCTTGCGTGGCGGTGCTTCGGTGCCACCCGTTGCAACTGCATTAACGCGAATACCATCTTTGGCATGTTCAAAGGCAAGGGAAGCCGTCAGGCCATTTACGCCACCTTTAGAAGCCGAATAAGGCACCCGGTTAATGCCACGGGTTGCAATCGAAGACACATTCACGATGGTGCCATGTTGCTGCTTGATCATTTGCGGTAGCACTGCACGGCAGCACCACATGGTTGGAAAAAGCGAGCGGTTCACTTCCTTGATGATTTCTTCTTCAGAGAATTCTTCAAAAGGTTTCATCCAGATGGCACCACCCACGTTATTGATCAGTACATCGACACGACCATAGGTATCTAAGGCTTTTTCAACGACAGATTGAGCACCGGCATAAGTTTCCAGATCGGCTTTGACGGTAATCGCATCGCCACCTGTGGCTTCAATCTCTGCCAATACTTCTTCTACATAGGGAGAAAGATCGGCCATGATGACTTGAGCGCCTTCGCTCGCCACCTGAATCGCGACACCGCGACCGATGCCTTGCGCAGCACCAGTCACGATCACGACTTTATTTTCAAATCTTGGGTTACAGTTCATGAGGTTCTCCGGCTTCTAAACTTAGTTGGCAGAGAATTTTTCAAACAGGAAGCTGGCAGGTTTAATACCTTCCGCATCCAGCCAGCCGCGAACCGCTTCAACCATTGGCACTGGACCACACAGATAGATGTCGACATCGCCACCATTTAACCATTCATTTTCAATATGACCAGTCACATAACCTTTACGCTCATGCGCAGATTCCGGATTTGCAACCACTGTGCGATATTCGAACCATGGGAATTTGTCTTGCAGTTCATTCAGCTTTTCAATGGCCACCAGGTCAAAGTCATTGGTCACACCAAATACCAGACGTACTGGATATTCAGAACCTTTTTCTTCCAGTACCTGTAACATCGACATGAATGGCGCGATGCCTGTACCACCTGCCAGCATCAATACCGGACGGGTCACATTACGCAGATAGAAGCTGCCGAATGGACCGGTAAAGGTCATCTTGTCGCCGGCTTTGACATTTTTACTGAGGAAACTCGACATTTTGCCGTTCGGCACATTGCGCACCACGAAGCCGGTTAAACGGTTGCCCGGCTTGGAACTGAATGAGTAAGAACGGGTTTCAGTGGTGCCAGGAATGCCGACATTGACATATTGTCCGGCCAGAAAATGGATATCTGGTTGACCATCATCGAGTTGAATATCAAAGGTAATGGTGGAATCAGACAGGTTTTCTACACGGGCCAACGTACCTTGAAATGCATGAATCTCGGTTTTACAGACATCAGAGGAGGCCTGAATTTGGAACACGGCATCCGAAGTCGGTTTACATTGGCAAGCCAGGATAAAACCTTCTGCGGCTTCTTCTGGTGTCAGTGCATCTTCAATGTACATTTCTTCAGGCATGTCATACGCACCTGATTCACAAAAAGCGCGGCACGTTCCACATGCACCGTCACGGCAATCTAGAGGGATATTGATCTTTTGACGGTAAGCTGCATCGGACAGGGTTTCGCCTTGGGCAACACTAATAAAACGTGTAACGCCATCTTCAAATTGGAGTGCAACATTGTGGTTTGACATGGCTGAATATCCTATATAAATCTTTGAAACTTAGCCTTTCAGCCATATTTCCCTGGCTGAAAGGTTTGACCTTGCTGTCGAGACAGTCTTAGAGGTGATAAATGTCGATAACCTGGTTGATGTAATCGTTTTTCAGTACCACGTATTTGCTTAAAATCTGTGGTTTTTCGCCTGAAAAATCGATTACATAACGAGACATACCGAAGTAGCTGTAACTGGTTTTGTAGCGGAAACTCAGGGTATTCCAGTTAAAACGTACAGTGACTTTGTCGCCATCACGTTCCACAATTTCAATATTGCAGATGTTATGGCTGGTACGGGTATCCGGCATGGTGGCAGATGAACGTTCTGTCTTGATCCGGAACACACGGTCTTCCAGGCCCTGACGGTCAGGGTAATAGATCAGTGAGATTTCAGACTGTGGATCTTCAGTCAGACGGTCATCATCATCCCAGGCTGGCATCCAGAAAGAAGCAGTAGGGGCGTAGCACTGTAACCAGTCATCCCATTGCTCATCATCTAAAAAGCGGGCTTCCTGATACAGGAACTGTGCAATATTTTCTAAAGTGATGTCGCTCATGCGGTTTCTCCTTCAGTTGATGCTGCAATCTCTTTCTCGGTCGCAATACCTTTTTTCATCAGTTCTAACCAGTACTGGTGCTGAGCCAGGTATAAACCTTCATCTTCGGTTTTAATGCCAGACAGTTTTGGTTTTAAACCAATTTCATTGGCAGCATCATCAGGGCCATGGATCCAGTGCTTGGAACCACGGCACATGTCATTCCATTCCAGTGCGATACCGGCATAACCTGCCTGACAGGCACGGAATTCTTCCAGATCGTCTGGTGTAGCCATACCTGAAGCATTAAAGAAATCTTCATACTGGCGGATACGGCGGGTACGGGCTTCAGGCTCTTCACCGACAGGACCGATACAGTAAATCGTCACTTCAGTCTTATCGACAGAGATTGGACGCAGAACACGGATTTGTGAGCCGAACTGATCCATGAAGTAAACGTTTGGATAGATACACAGGTTACGTGAACGTTCGATCATCCATTTCGCCATGGCTTCGCCATAACGCTCGGTATATTCATCTTTCTTAGCAAAGTTTGGACGGTCTTCCGGGTTGGCCCATTGTGTCCAAAGCAGCATGTGACCATGTTCAAAGCCGTAAGAACCACCGCCTTGTTTACCCCATGAACCTGCGCTCATGGCACGAATATTATCGCCAGCTTCTTTTTCCTTACGTTGCTGAGTGGTCGCGGCGTAGTTCCAGTGCACGGCAGAGACGTGATAACCATCGGCACCGTTTTCTGCAGTCAGCTTCCAGTTACCTTCATAGGTATAAGTCGATGAACCACGTAAAACTTCCAGACCTTGCTCAGACTGACCCACGATCATGTCGATAATCTTGGTGGCTTCACCCAGATATTCTTCCAGAGAAGGAACATCCGGATTCAGGCTGCCAAACAAGAAGCCTTTGTAATTTTCAAAACGAGCTACTTTTTTCAGGTCATGAGAACCGTCCTGGTTAAAGCAATCTGAATAGCCTGCATCAGCCGGATCTTTCACTTTTAACAGCTTGCCCGAGTTATTGAATGTCCAGCCATGGAATGGGCAGGTATAGGTTGCTTTATTGCCACGCTTATAACGGCACAGTTGTGCACCGCGGTGAGAGCAGGCATTGATCATGGCATTCAGTTCGCCATTGCGGTTACGTGCAATGATGATTGGCTGACGGCCAATATGGGTTGTGTAGTAATCGTTGTTATTGGGAATCTGGCTCTCATGGGCCAGATAAACCCAGTTTCCTTCAAAGATGTATTTCATTTCCAGATCAAACAGGGCTTGATCAGTAAATACAGAACGGTGCAGTTTAAATTCACCAGATTCAAAATCATCGACCAGTAATTCATCAATACGGTCTAAATGGCTGGTGTTAATTACAGGAATACGAGGCATGTCCAGTCTCCGACTTTCCAAGGAGGGGAAGTCATCGGGATGTTGCTCAGACTGACATCCCGATTCCATTTTGAATTAAGCGCTTGCGCGACGACGTTCTACTTCAGTGCTTGGCGCTGCAGCCTGGTCTTTCACCAGTTCAATATTGAACTGGATATGTTTGAATGGACCATTTAAACCACGGCGTGCGATTTCAGCTTCATCGGTCACATCAACAGCAGTTGCGACCAGCCCATCACGTGTGGCGAAGGCAAAGTCATCCCACAGGTATTGATCGCCTTCGATATTGAACTGTGTGGTTAACTTTCGGTAACCCGGTGCAGATACGAAGTAATGCACATGAGATGGGCGGTTACCGTGACGACCTAATTTGTCCAGTACGAACTGGGTAGTACCTTCAGGTGGACAGCCATAACCGACCGGCATGGTAGTCAGGGCAACATATTTACCGTCTTGATCGGTAAAGATAGAACGGCGCAGGTTAAAGTCAGATTGCGACTTGTCAAAGAAAGAGTAGTTGCCCAGGCTGTTGGCATGCCAGACTTCAACTTTTGCACCTTCAATGATGTTGCCGTCAGTATCGGTCACTGTGCCTTCAATAATCAGGGTTGGAATTTTGCCCTCTTCAGAACCGTCATCCATACGCGCAAAACCAACTGACTCAGGAGCACCTGCAACATACAGCGGGCCTTCGATGGTACGTGGTGTACCGCCAGTAATGCCTGCTTTGGCATCTGCTTCATCCGCGCGTAAGTCTAAGTAATGTTCCAGACCCAGACCTGCAGCCAGTAAGCCTAATTCATTGGCTTGACCTGCATCAGTAAAGTATTCCAGACCTTTCCAGAGTTCAGTCTGAGAAATATCAAGATCTTCAATAGCCTGGAAAAGATCACCTAATAAACGTACAACAACTTGTTGTACACGCTCATCAACTGGTCCTGTCGCTGTATCGACATTCATTTTTTTAACCAGTGCATCAATTTCTTGGCGGTTCATACTATTGCTCCTAAAGTATGTCTTTCATATTTTAGTGGCGCATGTTTAGCATTCGTTTGGCTGGCTAAATCTTGCTGGCCACAAGTCCTTTTGGATTACCCTCAGGTGTAAGGGGGGAAGAAAACTCTTTCATTTCCATTCCCGAATTTATTCATTACTTGTCATCATCCCGAATCGATGATGGATGGCGGTTCAATGCCATAACTTTGATGTTCATATACGGGTAGAGCGGCAAGCCTTGTAGCAGGTTGTGCAACTCTTCATTGCTTTCAACATCAAAAATACTGATGTTTGAATACTGTCCGGTGATGCGCCAGATATGACGCCACTTACCTTGACGTTGCAGATCCTGTGAATAGGCTTTTTCAACTGCCTTAATTTCATTGGTCTGTTCAACCGGCATATCTTTTGGAATATTGACGTCCATTCGTACTTGGAAAAGCATGGGGTTCTCCTGGAATTATTGACGACGCAAGTTGTCAATTTTGTTTTCATCCAACTCAATACCCAGACCTGGTCCTTTCGGAATCTCAAGTTCAAAGTTTTGATACTGGAGTGGGGTTCTTAAAATTTCATCAGTTAACAGCAGTGGACCAAACAGTTCGGTGCCATAAGCGAGACTTTCAAAAGTCGAGAAGGCATGGGCAGAGGCGATCGTGCCCACCGGACCTTCAAGCATGGTGCCGCCATACAGATCGATACCTGCCAGCTGTGCCACTTTTGCAACTTCACAACCTTCAATCAGGCCGCCGGATTGCGCCACTTTAACTGCAAAAACTGATGAGCCATACTGACGTGCAATCTGATAGGCAGACTGTGGTCCCATCAAGGATTCATCCGCCATGATGGCGATATCAAAACGCTGGGTCAGACGTCGCATTGCATCCAGATTATCAATGGCACATGGCTGTTCAATCAGGTCAATGCCGCCGTCCTGGAGTAACTGAATGCCTTTAATCGCGTCCAGCTCTGTCCAGGCACGGTTCACATCAACACGGATCGAAATGTCTTTGCCTAATGCCTGTTTAATGGCAAGCACGTGTTCAACATCCTGTTCCACTGGACGAGAACCAATTTTCAGTTTGAAAATATTGTGGCGTTTGGCCGCAATCATTTTCTGGGCTTCAGCAATGTCTTTCTCGGTATTGCCAGATGCCAGGACCCACAGCACTGGTACGCTGTCACGTAAACGTCCACCTAGAATTTCACTCAGTGGCTGGTTCAAACGTTGTGCCTGAATATCCAGTAGCGCAGTTTGAATGGCACACTTGGCAAAACGGTTACCATTAATATTCTTTTTGATGGCTTGTAATGTCTGTGCAACATTCAAACCTGATAATGTTTTCAGAAGCGGTGCAAAGTAAGTCTCAATATTCACTTTGACACTTTCTGGGCTTTCTTCACCGTAGCCTAAACCGCCAATAGTGGTGGCTTCGCCCCAACCCACATAGCCGTCTTCGGTGGTGATTTTGACCAGGACCAGTGTCTGGGTTTGCATGGTTGCGACAGCCATCTTGTGAGGACGGATCGTCGGTATTTGAACCAGCAAGGTTTCAACTGACTTATACATAATTACGCTTCACATTCTTGCTTTAATGTTTTGACTTGATATACCTTAAAAGAATAATTTTGATTGGTCTAAGATCGATTTAGCATTTTTTTATACTTTAAAGGTATGCAATAATATGGAACTCAGGCATTTGCGTTACTTCGTCGCAGTCGTCGAAGAACAAAGTTTTACCAAGGCGGCAGAAAAACTGTTTATTGCTCAACCACCTTTAAGCAGACAGATACAAAATCTGGAACAGGAACTGGATATTCAGCTCTTTGAAAGAGGTAGCCGACCGCTTAAGACCACAGAAGCAGGTCAATTCTTCTATCAACATGCGGTTAAACTTTTGTCTAATGCGGAAGAAATCAAATCGATGACCAAGCGGATTGGTATCGCGGATCGCACCATTAGCATTGGTTTTGTTGGCTCGTTATTGTTCGGTTTGCTATCGCGTATTGTGTTTCTATTTAAGCAGCAACATCCCCAGCTCAAAATTGAGATGGTTGAAATGAATACTTCAGAGCAGATTCAGGCACTTAAAGAAGGGCGGATTGATGTCGGTTTTGGACGTTTAAGGATTTCAGATCCGGCAGTGAAACGGGTGTTACTGCGTGAAGAAAGGCTGATGGTCGCAGCACATTCCAGCCATTTTCTTTCCCATCGAGATGGCGTGAACCTGACTGAACTGGTGGATCAGCCACTCTTTTTATACCCGAATAATGGTAAGGCTAATTTTTCTACCCAGGTGCGCGGTATATTTTCCGAGTATGGGCTGGAACCGAAAAATATCCGTGCAGTCAGTGAATTGCAACTGGCGCTTGGTTTTGTGGCTGCCGGAGAGGGCGTCTGTATTGTGCCGGAAAGTGCCCAGAATATTCGTCTGGCACATTTAAACTTTATCCCTTTATTAGATGAATTTGCGGTCAGTCCGGTTTTTATGGCTATTCGTAATATGGATGAAAGTGAATATATTCGATATCTGTTTGATGCGGTCTATCAGGTCTATGATCTTGAAGCGATTAAATATGATCGTGCTGTATTTTAATTCAGATCAATACCTGTCTGGATCTTATAGGGAATAAAGCGAATCCATATTTTAATATTGAATGAAGGTTTCATTTTTTGGATGAATATCATTAAGGCATAGTAAATAAAGCCTTTTCTTTAAGGCAGACTTTATAGGTATAGAAGCATGCCTATTCAGTTTTGGACATTTATGCACATCTTCTGCATTGTGAATCTCATAAATTGAACTTCACAATTAGGAGGTGGAGATGTCTACAAATAAAGTGAATATAAATACGCTGATTGATGAAGCAAAGTTCACGCCATTTCATTGGGGCGTCCTGATCTGGTGTTTGCTGATCATTATTTTTGACGGTTATGACCTGGTAATTTACGGCGTGGCTTTACCGCTACTGATGCAGGAATGGGCACTCAGTGCAGTACAGGCAGGCATGTTAGCCAGCACCGCCTTGTTCGGTATGATGTTTGGAGCGATGAGTTTCGGCACTTTGTCCGATAAACTGGGACGTAAAAAAACCATCATGATCTGTGTCGCGATCTTTAGTGGTTTTACGTTTATCGGTGCCTTTGCAACATCACCTGTCGAATTCGGAATTTTACGCTTTCTTGCCGGACTCGGAATTGGGGGCGTGATGCCAAACGTTGTTGCCCTGATGACGGAATACGCACCAAAAAGGATTCGCAGTACATTAGTTGCCTTGATGTTTAGTGGCTATGCCATCGGCGGCATGACATCTGCCTTACTTGGCGCATGGCTGGTGCCACAGTTTGGCTGGAAAATCATGTTCTTACTTGCGGGTACTCCTTTACTGTTCCTGCCGATACTCTGGAAATATTTACCAGAATCGTTGATGTATCTGACCAATAAGCAGCAGACTGCTCAAGCGCAAAGCATTATCCAGAAAATCTCGCCAACACAGATAATTGGATCTGACACCCAGTTTGTCCTGAATGAAGTGCAAAAAGGCGATGAAGTACCTTTAAAAGCACTATTCCAGCAAGGCCGCACATTTAGTACCTTTATGTTCTGGTTGGCATTTTTCATGTGTTTATTAATGGTCTACGCACTGGGTAGCTGGTTACCAAAACTGATGATCCAAGCCGGTTATTCTCTGGGTGCCAGCATGATCTTCCTGTTTGCCTTAAATATTGGCGGCATGATCGGAGCTATTGGTGGAGGTTATCTGGCAGACCGGTTCCATATCAAAAAAGTACTGACAATGATGTTTCTTTGCGGGGCAGCTTCTTTAATCCTGCTCGGTTATAACAGTCCGCAATTCGTGCTTTACAGCTTGATTGCAGTGGCCGGTGCAGCAACCATTGGTTCACAAATTCTGCTTTATACCTTCGTGGCACAATATTATCCATCAACGGTGCGTTCTACCGGCATGGGTTGGGCTTCCGGGATTGGACGTATCGGTGCGATTGTTGGACCGGTACTGACAGGTGCTTTACTCACCATGAATTTACCGCATCAAATGAACTTCTTTGCAATTGCGATTCCCGGTTTAATCGCGGCGCTGGCAATTTTCCTGGTGAATTTAAAAACCTCGGTAGATGGTCAAGCCCTTACAGCGACAACTATTCAGCCAGATTCACTGGCAGAAAAAACCAGTTAAAAAGTTAAATTTCAGTTAATAAAGAAAACACTTCTAATGATAGAGATCGCCATCGTAAGCGGTGGTGATCTGTTGCTAGAATCGAGACGCATAATAAAAAAGTGAGTTTAGGATGAACACGAAACAATTATTTAATAATCAAACAATCACATTAAAACGCACGGTTCTGATGAGCATGATGGCAATGAGTTTAGGGGGTATCAGCTTGTTTACCCAGGCACAAACTCCAGCTCAGTCCAATCAGCAGGAAATTGAGCAGTTGCGTCAGGAGGTTCAAGCTCTACGCGCCTTGATTGAACAGCAGCAGACTCAGACAGCTGCTGTGACTGCACCTGTAGCGACAACGCCGGCACCTGCAAATACAGCAGTAGCCCCTGCGAGCAAACCTGTGATGAAAATTGCCAGTGGGGCCGAGTTTAATCTGTACGGTAATATCCGTGCTGATGCCTCTTATCAGGCTGAGGGCGGTGCAGCGACACGTATGTATAACCAGATTAATACGGTACCTCTTGAAGGCGTGGATGAACGCAGTGATGAGTTTAAATCTACGCTTTCAGCCACCCGTTTAGGGATGGATTTTAAAGCGCCCGTGGGTGCTGGGGAAAATGCCTTAAGTGGTAAGGTTGAGGTCGATTTCCTGGGTGGAGCTGGCTTTGACAACCTGCGTATCCGTCATGCCTATATCAGCTATGCTGACTGGTTAATTGGCCAAACCTGGTCAAACTTTGCAACTCCGGACTATATACCTGAGACTGTAGATGCACTGGTTTATGCTGGCGGTTCAATTAAACGGACCCCTCAGATTCGTCATACCAGTACTTTGAGTCCGGCAACCAATCTGGTGCTTGCAGTAGAAGATCCGAAAGATGCGACCATTACGGGAATCAAACAGCGTTTACCTGCCTTAACAGCACGCTTAAACCACAAATTTGCAGATAATCTTTCTGTCAGTGCGCGTGCGATGGGGAATGAAAAACGCGTGAATGAAGATGAAAAAACTGCATGGGGTGTGGGCTTAGGTGCGAAATACGAGTTTGTTCCAGGCACCAGCCTTAAGGCAGATTATTATCATGTTAAAGGGGATAGCAGTTTTGTCTCTTACGCTAATCCAGGTGTCGTTACAGCTGCTAATGGAGATCTTCTACAGAGTGAATTCGACTCGATTACTGTAGGCCTAACGCAGCAGTTTAATGATAAATTGCGTGGTACTGTAGGCTATGGTTATATGAATTTCGACCAAGATAATGGCTATCTTGCTGCTCCTGGTCTGAATCTAACAGCAGTGAACAAAGACCTTTGGCAGGCTTGGGCTAATGTGTTCTATAACCCTACAAAACCGCTGAGTTTTGGCCTGGAATATGTTTATGGTGAACGTGAAGCATTGGGTGCTGCACCAAATGGCAGTACAAAAGGTGAAGATAACCGAGTGAATGCAGTTGCAATTTACAGTTTCTAAGCTCTAGCGATTTTACATAAGAAACCTAAAGCGTGGATGAATTAATCCACGCTTTTTGCATAATTCAAGATCATCTCTGCCAGTACATTGACAGCATTTTCTATCTCAGAGGTCCAGTCAAATGAACAGTTCAGGCGAATATAATTCTGGCTGGTATGTTCCGGTTTAAACAGCAAAGCAGGGGCAATGGCAATATTGTGCTGAATCAGCTGTTCATATAAAACCTGACCATCCAGCTGTTCCGGCAATTTGATCCAGAGAAAATAGCCACTGGAATAATAATAAATTTCACAGACTGAATCTAAACGCGCTTTAAGTTCCTGATAAAACTTTTGCTTATACTTTTCTAGTTGCTGTCTTAAATGGCGCAAATGCTTTTCATAATGATGATGGGACAGAAAATCAACCAATGCATTTTGTAATAGCGGACTAACAGTCAAAGTACTCATGAGCTGTAAATGCTGGATTGCATCGGAAAATGGGCCAGCGAAAACCCAGCCGACCCGCGCACCCATGCCCAGAGTTTTAGAAAATGAAGAGCAGTGCAATACCCGTTGATGCTGATCAAAATATTTTACGGAAACCGGTTTATGAGCGCCGTAATTGAGTTCCTGATAGACATCATCTTCAATCAGATATACCTGATATTCATTCAACAGTTCCGCAATTCTTTGCTTGATCTCTGAATTTACCGTAAAGCCAATCGGATTATGCACATTCAGCATCAGCCAGCAAACTTTGATCGGATACTGTTTAAGGGCCTGTTCAAACGATTCCAGGTCAAAACCAAACTGCGGATGTTCAGGGATTGTGATGACTTGCAAGCCTAAACGTTCAGCCGCCTGCCAGGCACCATAAAAAATGGTTTGCTGGAGCAGGATAAAATCACCAGGTTGAGTCAAAGCCTGTAAAGACAGATTGAGGGCTTCCAAGGCACCAGAAGTAATGACAATGTCATCCGAAGTACAGTTTATACCTTGTAACTGATAGCGATTGGCAATCAGTTGGCGTAATTCCTGATTACCCGGTGGCATATGATTTTGATGGCTATAACTGCTTTTTCTTTTGCTATGCTGCGCCAAAATCTGCATAAACCGGCTGTTATATAACAGTTCAGCATTTGGAAAAGCTGAACCAAAAGGTGCAATATTTGGAGTTTGCAGTGACTTTAAATAAGGCTCTAGACTAGCA
>NZ_JAALGV010000095.1:0-28124 GCF_011174875.1 Acinetobacter sp. GFQ9D191M | reverse complement strand
TTTTACTTTCGCAAGAGGTCTCGTAATATCGTAATATCGTAATATCGTAAATACGCTGAATTCCGTGGAGAGAAGGGAGGACTCTTCTACTGAATCAAAAGCTTTATTCTATTTAAAAAAATAAACTGCTTAATTATTATGCTGATGGGAATAGTGTGCTTAAACCTAATAAAAATGCTAGAATACGGCGCTTATCTTTCGTTTGCCTTTCATAGTTGTTTGTCATGACTACCAATACTCAAATTACTGAAGATCGTATCCTGATTCTGGATTTCGGTTCTCAATATAGTCAGCTCATCGCACGTCGTGTCCGTGAAGCTGGTGTATATTCTGAAATGTATGCCTATGACATGTCTGAAGAAGACATTCGCGCATTTAATCCAAACGGTATCATCTTGTCTGGTGGACCTGAAAGTGTTCACCTGGAAGGCAGCCCGCGTGCGCCGCAAGTGGTATTTGAGTTAGGTGTACCTGTACTGGGTATCTGTTATGGCTTGCAAACCATGTGTGAACAGCTTGGCGGTAAAGTTGAGCCAGGTAGTGTACATGAGTTCGGTTATGCAGAAGTGGATATCGTGGTACGTGACCAGCTGATTGGTCAGCTGCAAGACCGTGAAAACCAGCTGCATGTCTGGATGAGTCATGGTGACAAGGTTGCACGTATTCCAGAAGGCTTCCAGGTGACTGCAAGCACGCCAAGCTGCCCGATTGCCATGGTGTCTGATGAAACTCGCCGTTTCTATGGGATCCAGTTCCACCCTGAAGTAACACATACTTCGAAAGGTGCAGAATTACTGTCTAACTTCGTACACCAGATTTGTGGGTGTCGTGGTCTGTGGACACCAGAACATATTATTGACCTGCGTGTAGAACAGCTTCGTGAACAGATTGGCGATGAAAAAGTATTGTTAGGTCTTTCAGGTGGTGTGGATTCATCAGTTGTAGCTGCACTTCTACACAAGGCAATTGGCGATCAGTTGACTTGTGTATTTGTAGACAACGGTCTGCTTCGTTTGAACGAAGGCGATCAAGTGATGCAGATGTTTGCAGACAACATGGGGATCCGCGTGATCCGTGCTGATGCTGAAGATCGTTTCCTTTCTGCATTGGCTGGAGAAGTTGATCCAGAGAAAAAACGTAAAATCATCGGTCGTGAATTCATCGAAGTCTTCGCTGAAGAAGCGCGTAAGCTCGATGGCGTAACCTTCCTTGCACAAGGTACGATTTATCCAGACGTGATTGAATCTGCTGCCAGCAAACAAGGCAAGGCACATGTTATCAAGTCACACCATAACGTAGGCGGCTTGCCAGAAGACTTGGCATTTGACCTGGTTGAACCATTGCGTGACCTGTTTAAAGATGAAGTACGTAAATTGGGTACAACTCTAGGCTTGCCACACAGCATGATCTACCGTCATCCATTCCCAGGTCCAGGCCTTGGTGTTCGTATCTTAGGTGAAGTAAAAAAAGAATATGCAGATATTCTTCGTCTTGCTGATGACATCTTCATGCAAGAACTTCGTGCAAGCGGCTGGTACGACAAAACTGCTCAAGCTTTTGCCGTATTCCAACCAGTGAAATCTGTGGGTGTGGTCGGTGATGGCCGTCGTTATGCATGGGTAATTGCACTTCGTGCAGTTGAAACTATCGACTTCATGACAGCGCGTTTTGCACATCTGCCATATGACTTGGTTGACCGTATTTCTACACGTATCATGAACGAAATTGCTGAAGTTTCTCGTGTGGTGTATGACGTTTCATCTAAGCCACCAGCAACAATTGAATGGGAGTAATTTAGGGATTTCAAGAAGCAACGCTTCTTGCCTAAATTATGCCAAGAGCTGTGCTCGCGGCAGTGTCTGACGGTTCAGATATATCCTTATAAAAAGAGCGCTTCGGCGCTCTTTTTTTATTATCTTTCAAATGAATTTAAGCCGGTTTAACCTGCCAGTTTTGAAGCTCTCCAAGCAAGCTCTGATCCAGTTCAGGGTCATAACATTCCACTCTGTTCCGACCATTGGCTTTAGCCTGATACAGGGCAATATCAGCCTGTTTAATCAGCGCCATTAAATCCGTTTCACTGCTTTCCAGAATGGCCGCACCAATTAAAACGGTGAAATCAAGACGATGCCCATGTTCCAGATTGACCACAATATTTTCGATTTTGTGTCTTAAACATTCGGCAATTTTTAACGCATCATCCAATCCAGTGAAGTTTCAGGCAGGCATGCGATAAATTCTTCACCTTCATACCGTGCCAGCACATCATGGCGCCGCATTTCATTACGTGTGGTCTGCGCAATCATCTGGAGTACCTGATCTCCAACATCATGCCCATAACGGTCATTGATCTGCTTAAAATGATCGACATCAAAGACCAGCAAACTGATTGGAGCAGGCTGTTTAAGATTCTTTCGGATCAGCTGTTGCACCAGATATTTAAAACAGCGTCTATTATTCAGGCCTGGCAGCGAGTCAGTATGGGCGAGATTTTCAAAGGTCTGACGGTGATATTCATTCAGGGTGTGTTGCAGGAATACCAAACGGGATTTTAGTGTAGAGTTCCAGCTGATATATAAACTGAAAGTCAAAACCGGCATATAGATCAGGGAAAACAAGAACATCTGGTACAGGTTAGCTTGGGTATTGAAATACACACCGATATAAATCACCAGTGTAATCAGACCGGAATTAATCAGGCTAGGCCAGAAGCGGATCTGTACACATAAATTGGCCAGGACAATAAATACCAGTGAAGCATATTGATAAATGAGCGTATGCGGACTTTCAGACTGGTTTAGATTAAAAAACCAGATTGCACTTGCTCCGATAATCGAGGTCGGCAACAGCAGGTCAAATACAGGCAAATTCCGGTAAAAATGATACATCCAGATGGTTATCAGCACGATCACCAAGGTATAGCCTAGTTTGGTCAGAATGAGCAAATTCATAATGTCATTCAGTACCAGAATATCGGCAAGGGTGTAGGAGGCATATGCCACCTGTGCAAATAGGTTTACCTACAACAAATATTTTAGAGTGAGCTGTTTCTGATGCCTAAAGTAGGCAGGTTTTAAAGACCCAGGAATACGAACAAGAGGATCGTGAAGGGCATCCTGAAGCAGGAGGCGAGCTTCTTCTTCATATTTATCTGGCATATCGCCTTCCCACATTAAATCCAAAGAAATGAATAAGATGAATATTTATATTTGTATGAAAAATATTCTATTCTTTTAGAAATTATTTGAAAAGCATCCCAAACAGATTTAGGTCTAATTCTTAAATTCTTGTCTAATAATCTTGATTTTGCTCTCAACTTACAAAGCAGACCAAGATTGTTTCGCTTTATGATGAGCGCCAGACTGCTCCTGTTTATTCAAAGGTTTAAATACATTCCAGGGATTTGGAGATAGGGGTTTAGTCGGTTGCAGCATATTAGGATGATAGACCCGAATCCGGTTTCTTCCCGCTTTCTTAGCTTCATAAAGCGCAATATCTGCATGCTTAATCAGGTCTTCAAGCTCCTGTTGCGGAGATTCAAGTTCAGCAATACCGATAGAAATCGTGAACTGGATTTTCTGGTCAGAATTGATGTGCATCACCTGCTTTTGAATCGAACAGCGAATCCGTTCTGCAATCATCAGGCAGTCCTGTAGCTGGGTATCTTCCAGCAAGGCAATAAATTCTTCTCCACCAAAACGTGCCAGTACATCGCTAGAGCGCATTTCTTTACGGGTAATTTCAGCAATCAGTTGTAGCACCCGGTCACCCACATCATGGCCATAATTGTCATTGATTCTCTTGAAATAATCGACATCAAACATCAATAGGCAGGTGCTGGCAGGCTTTGGCCATTGATGGATTGAACGTTCCGCCATATCCACAAAATGACGACGATTAAATAACTGCGTCAGATCATCAGTATGAGCAAGATTTTTTAAGGTTTGATAGTTCCATTCATCCAGCAAAGTGCGTAAAAAAGAGCGCCGTATGTTGATGATATTATTCCAGTTGATATAAATACTAAACGCCCAGAGAGGCGTGAAAACAACGGCGAAAATAAAGGCCTGCGATAGACTCATGAGATGAGTCACCCCAATCATGATAAACAGGGCGATAAAAATAGAACAATACAGCGCACCCTTAAACTCGGTCTGTACACAGAGATTGGTAATTAAAACAAAGATCGCAGAGGCATAGATATAAGTTGACACATGCGGGCTACTCGACAGCAGGAGCAGGCTAATCCAGGTCGCTGCAGCCACAGTCGTGCCCACAGGCAAAATCATGTCCAGAACCCGGATATTCTTTTGATGCTTAAACAGGTAATAGCAGCAAAACATGACAGCAATGACCAGTGATACCCGGATCAGGCCAGACAGGAAAAACATGTCAGGAATAATAAAAATATCGGCAAAGAAATACAGCAAAAAGGCGATCTGCGCCATGTAATTAATCTGGCGAAGATTTTGATGACGATGCACATAAAGATAGTTATAAAAGTACTGCTGGAATTGCGCAGGAATAGGTGCAGCGCGATGTACAAGCGCATCTTCAATTAACTGGCGATTTTGCAGATCACATTCGGCCAACTTTAATGATCTATCTGTGGTCGAGTTTTGAAAAGACATATTCGCCGTTGAATATATATTTTCATTCGAGGATGACATGTCCTGATCCAATCTTATTTTTATTGGGTCCTATTATGGACCAAATGAATAAAAAAAAATCTCCCTAGAATCAGGGGGTAGTACGAATTTTAAAAAGAAAACGTAACAAAATTTTTGTTTTGTAAATATGAAGCTATACGGATCACATTTTTATAGATTGCTGATTTTAATCATTTATATCAATAAAAATGAGCGTTTCACGTGAAACATGAGCATGATGAATAAGTTGATTTAAACGAACTGATGTAAGGTGCTTGAATGATTATATGATTCATCACCAAGATCTTGATTACAGGATTTGGAAGACTGAAGCCTTTAAGTATTTGAACTGTTCTGATGAGTAGCACATTTTATACGTATCGAAATATTTCTAAAGATAGATTTTGTGGGTAGACGCGGTACATTGTTGTATGAGGTAGACATCTTGTGATGATCAGGGAAAGATGTCTTGATTCAGCATACAGCCAGAATGAACTTGCCGAGGTCAGCTCAACCATGTCGAATAATAATGATATTGAACTGTCAAATTCAGATGATTGTGAAAAGTATATCAATCAGTTCATACAGGAAGTTCCTTTACGGCGTGCAGAAATCGGGCAGGGAACTGTCATTAAACGCGCCTTGCCGAGTCGGCATAAACGCATGATTGGCGCCTGGTGTTTTCTGGATCATGCCGGTCCTACTCAGTTTCCTCAGGGAGATGGTCTGGATATCGGACCGCATCCGCATATTGGCCTACAAACTTTTACCTGGATGATTGAAGGCACCATGATGCACAGCGACAGTCTGGGTAACCGGCAATTGATCCGGCCGAAACAGGTCAATCTGATGACTTCAGGCTATGGCATTTTGCATACAGAGGTTTCACCGGAAACTGAAACCAAAATGCATGCAGCCCAGCTCTGGATCGCTCTGCCTGATGACAAGATCAATATGGCCCCGGCGTTTGATCATTATCCGGAATTACCCGTGATCGAAGAACAAGGCATTCAATGTACGGTCCTGGTCGGGGAATTCCTAAATACACAATCCCCGGTTAAAGTGCATACCGAGCTTTTGGGGGTGGATCTGTTCGCTGCTGAAAGTACCCGTGCTCGTCTGAGTTTAGATCCAAGATTTGAATATGGCTTTATGGCCCTTGAGGGTCTGGCAAGTATTAATGGGCATGAACTGACTGAAGATAATATGGTGATTCTTGAACCCGGATTGCAGCATGTAGATGTTGAAATTCATGCGCGTGGACGAGTCTTGCTGATTGGTGGAGAGCCGTTTGAAAGCCCTATTTTATTGTGGTGGAATCTGGTTGGTCGTGATGTGGAGGAACTGAAGCTGGCCCGTGAACAGTGGATGATGGGACACCCGCGTTTTGGCACCATTCCAAGCTATGATGGCCCACGTATGGAAGCACCGGCATTTCCGGAACATATGCGTGCTTCTCGATAAATCTTTCATATAACCATAAGAATAAAGGATCAGTATGGCCCATATCGCAATTGCCAAAATACAGAGCTTAACCATACCGTGGCAGGGAGAAATCAGTCATGGTCAGCATCATTATCTGACCGATAAACCTGAATCCTTCGGCGGGCAGGATGCGGGTCCTGCACCTTATAATCTGCTTTTAGGCAGTCTGATCTCTTGCACCATGATTACTTTACGCATGTATGCTAAGCATAAGGACATTGAACTGGGCGAATTTCAGGTTGAAGCAGAATTCTTTGCCAATAAAGAAGGACAGGAATGGATTGAACGACGCTTAAGTTTCGATATTACTCATGATTCGGCTTTGCAGCAGAAAATTCTGGAGATTTGTGCCAAAACTCCGGTGACCAAAACCCTGTTACGCAGTCTGGAGATCCGCACTAGCCTGATTTAAGCTAAAAGAGGGTACGCTATATCCGGTAGGGAAAATGTAAGTAGACTGATAAACTCTTTAATCAAATCTGGAATTTTTGCTATGCTCACGCAGTAATAACAATAAAATCATGAGTCTAATATGCGTGTTTTACATCATCTCGAACAATCAAGATCATTTCGAATCATGTGGGCTTTGGAAGAGCTGGAGCTTGATTATGAGATCAAGTATTACAAACGCCTGCCAAACTATTCTGCGCCACCTTCTTTGAAACAGGTTCATCCTCTGGGTAAAGCCCCGATTCTGGAAGATCAGAATCTGATACTGGCTGAGTCTGCCGCTATCTTGGAATATCTACAAGAAACCTATGATTCGACCCATCAGTTTCAGCCGATCAGTGCTGAAAACAAGGCACAATACCGCTACTGGATGCATTATGCAGAAGGGTCTTTGATGCCTTTGCTGGTCATGCAACTAGTGATGACCAAAGTCCCTGAGCAGGTGCCATTTCTGGTACGTCCAGTGGCTAAAACAATTTGTGAAGGGGTGAAAAAGCAGTTTGTACAAAGCCGTCTAAAAGACCATATCCAGTTTCTGGAAGATCATTTAAGTCAACATGAATATTTTGCCGGTCGTTTCAGTTTTGCGGATATCCAGATGAGCTTCCCGCTTGAAGCCATGCAAAGCCGTACCGGTAAAAGCTATCCGGCGATTCAAGCCTATCTGGAACGGATTTCGCATCGTGCGGCTTATTTCCGGGCCTTATCCAAAGAGCAGGCATTAAAGTCTTAAAGCCTTCGCTAAAAAAGAAAAGGTGTGATTCGCACCTTTTTTAGTTTTGAATCAGTCTGGGAAACTAAGACGTTCTTTAGGGAAAATCACCTTAAAGGTGGATCCCTGATTTTCACGGGAATCAATTTCGAGCTGGGCCTGATGTTGCATCAGTACATGCTTCACAATCGCCAGTCCTAAACCTGTGCCACCAGTACGGCGGCTACGGTCAGAATCTACCCGGTAGAAACGTTCAGTCAAGCGAGGCAAGTGTTTAGGATCAATCCCAATTCCGGTATCTTCTACGACAAAATAGGCCGATTCACCATCATCATGCCAGCCCATGGTGACAGTTCCACCTTTAGGCGTGTACTTGATAGCATTGGTAATCAGGTTACTGAAGGCACTGGCAATTTCCATATCTGAGCCGATCAGGTCACAGTGACTGTCAATATCCAGATTTAGGGTATGGCCATAATCCACGTTATAGGCTTGCGCATCATCAAACAGCTGGTTCATCAGATTCGGCATATCAATAATCTGGTTCTTGGCAATATTCTTGTCATTTTCCAGACGGGATAGCAGCAACAGGTCATTCACTAGTGCATTCATGCGACGGGTCTGGGACTGCATCTGGTCAAAGGCGCGTTTCCAGCGCGGGCTAATATCTTCCTGATCGGTAAAGGTTTCGATATAACCGCTGAGCACAGTCAAAGGGGTACGCAGTTCATGCGAAATATTATCGACAAAGTCCTTACGCATCTGTTCCAGATTATGCATGCGGGTCACATCATAGGCGACCAGTAGGCGACTTTCACCACCAAAGCGGGTCATTTTGATTTGTACATAATGATCTTCAAATATCGAAGATTTCATCTTCAGGCCATCAGGCGCATCATCAATATGATGATAGTAATCAATGAAATTTGGCTGACGTAACAAACTCAGGATATTGCGGCCGCGATCTTCCTGACCAATCCCCAGTAACCGTTCTGCCGCCGGGTTCCACCATTCAATCTGCTGGTTTTCATCAATCAGTATCACAGCCTCTTGTAGGGCGACTAGCGAGGATTGAGCACGGTCAATCAGCTCGACCATTTCAGCCTGAACGACACGTTCCTGACGCTGGGCCCGATAGACATTGAACAGTAAAGCCCCCCAGATCCCGTTAATATTTGGCGGTACATCATAGGGACGGTTCGAGATCCATTCATTGACCAGGTAGAGTGAACGCAACTGTGTGCCAAAGAAGGCAACAAAGGCCAGAACGATACAGATCCAGAAATAGCCGATGCCTAGGCCAATACAACTGGCAATCACCAGGAAGAGAAGAAGGAGACGTAAATCTTGCTTGGCAAAATCCCATAGGCTGCTGTAACGGAGTCTTTTGTGCTCGTGTGACAGTTCGGGAACAGGATAGGGCTCATACATAAAACAAGATTTACCTAAAAACAATTAACCCAGTGCAACGTCGGTACGGGTCGAGAAACGGTAACCGGTGCCACGTACAGTCTGTACATAGCGGTCAGCGCCATAAGGTTCAAGCACCTTGCGTAGGCGACGGATATGCACATCAATAGTCCGGTCTTCAATATAGACGTTGCCACCCCAAACCTGATCCAGCAACTGCGCACGGGTATAAGCACGTTCCGGATGGGTCATGAAAAATGCCAAGAGACGATATTCAGTGGGTCCCATGTCCAGTATAGTACTGCCAAAATTCACGCGCTGACTGACCGGATCTAATACCAATCCGTTAGCATCAATGGATTTTTCACCGCTGAGGGCATTGGAACGACGCAGGACGGCTTTAATGCGTGAAACCAGCTCACGGGTCGAAAATGGCTTGGTCATATAGTCATCGGCACCGGCATCCAGTCCCTGAACCTTATGATCTTCTTCACCACGCGCGGTCAACATGATGACCGGAATTTCGGACAGGTTTTCATCACGTTTCAGACGACGACAGAGATCCACACCACTGACGCCACCTGGCATCATCCAGTCCAGCAAAATCAATGCTGGACGCTGGTCCACAATCATTTGATGAGCCTGCTTGGCATCTTCTGCCTGTAAACATTGAAAGCCTGCCATATCCAGAGCAGTATGGATCATTTCACGAATCGGCAGTTCATCATCAACAATTAGAATGTAGTCATCTTTCACAGCGCAATACCCTATTTCATGCAAACGGTGGACCGTTTTATATTTATGACAGGCTTATTACAAAGATTAATTATGACAGTATCATTGCAGAATAGGTAGTTCTGGGACTTTTTGCAAAGATTTGTCACAATTTAAGCTGTTATTTTATAAGAGGGTGTTAATTCAAAGGCTTGTAGATCACTTACAAGTAAATCTATCTGGAACTTATCTTGATTTAAAATTATCTAACCGGATCTGTCGGTTTTTCTGTACCCAAAGTGTCTAATAAAGCAAAGAACACCAGACTACAGGAAGACAGAATTTCTTCCAGTGACTGTTTAAAGCCGCTCATGACCCAGCGAATCGCAATCTGGGTGACATAACCATTAAGTCCGGTCGAGACCAGGGAAATCTCTCGTTCAGAACGATTAAGGTTCGGCATCATCAGCATGACAAAGGCCTGAATCATACGGTCGAAACGGCCCATGGTTTCATGAATCGTGGCCTGATTATGCAGTTCCTGAACCAGCATCGCATCGATATAAATAATTCGTGCCATACCCGGATTGTCACGTAAGGTCGTTAGCAAGGCAGTCAGACCGGCTTCGATCATTTTCTTTGGATCAGAAGAAGCCTGCATCATGGCTTGCATGACATTCTGCTGTAACTGGTCAATCAGCTTGAGGAAAATAGTCTGGAACAGATGTTCGCTTTTCTTAAAGGATTCATAAAAATAACGTTCAGTCAGTTTGGCTTCGTTACAGATATCCTTCACAGTGACCGAAAAGAAACCATGACGACCATACGCCTCGATCCCGGCCTCAATCAGCTTTTCACGACGTGCCTGCTGACGCTCAGCCATGGAAAGTCCTTTAAACTGGCGTTCCTTACTTTTACTTGCTAGTTTTTGTCCTGAATTTACTACATCCGTCATAAAGACCATAGACTCATGTGCTTGAGATTTTAAGTATCTTATCAATAAATCCGGCTTTGACCTATGCTGAAATTCAAGCTTGAAAATTGGCCCGTAGAGACATGCTGGAATTATTGACAATAGGGATTGTCAAAACTATATTGAAACGGTGTGCTGTATCCCTATGCGACAGAAAAACAGGCTGTCATGGAAGGGCAGTGTTTTAATCAAGGAAATTCAATGAAAAATTTTAATAATAAAGTCGCGGCCATTACTGGCGCAGGTTCAGGTATCGGCCAGCAACTTGCGGTGCTTTTAGCAAAGCAGGGCTGTCATTTAGCTTTAAGCGATGTGAATGAACAGGGTCTGGCTAAAACCGTTGAGCTGTTGAAAGGTACTGATGTTCGTGTCACAACCAAAAAGGTCAATGTGGCTAATCTGGAAGAAATGCACGCTTGGGCCGCTGAGGTCGAGAAAGATCATGGCAGCGTGAATATGATCTTTAACAATGCTGGTGTAGCTCTTGGTTCTACCGTAGAAGGTGCCAGCTATGAAGAGCTGGAATGGATCGTCGGGATTAACTTCTGGGGCGTAGTTTATGGCACCAAAGAGTTTCTGCCTTTAATCAAGAAAACCGGTGATGGTCATGTCATCAATATTTCCAGCCTGTTCGGTTTAACTGCCCAGCCATCCCAGTCTGCTTATAATGCCACTAAATTTGCCGTGCGTGGTTTTACCGAATCCTTGCGTCAGGAACTGGATATGGAAAACTGCGGGGTAAGCGCACTCTGTGTACACCCAGGCGGAATCCGTACCAATATCGCCATTGCAGCGAAAATGAATGACAGTATTCGTAGTCTGGGAATGCACCCGGAAAAATCTGCACAGAATTTCAATAAGCTGCTGCGTTGTCCACCGGAAGAAGCAGCGCGTCAAATTCTGGACGCGGTGCAAAAAGACAAACGCCGTCTGCTGATTGGGAATGATGCCAAAGCAATTGATTTAATCCAGCGCCTCATGCCAACTGGCTATCAGAAGGTCACGGCTTTAGCTACCCGCCTCGGCAAGCAGAAGAAAAAGTCAGCTTAAAACTATCTGATCAAAGCCCGCGTAAGCGGGTTTTTTTATGCCCGAAAACTTAAGCAGCTAAAGTATTTTATAAATCAAAAATGGTGCATAAGAATGTCAATAAATTGACAGCGTTAGATAAGCCGATTCGGCATGATGATTTCACAGACCGAAGGTCGACATAATTATAGATAGAGGAAATGATCATGGCTTATGAATACAAACACATCCAGGTTCAACCAATTGGTGGCCGTATCGGCGCTGAAATCCAGGGCGTAAAACTGTCAGCGGATTTGGCTGATGAAGTGGTAAATGAAATCAACCAGGCATTATTGCAGCATAAAGCGATCTTCTTTAAAGATCAGCAACATCTAGATGATGTAGCCCAAGAAGCCTTTGCAGCACGTTTAGGCACACCGTTGAATCACCCGACTGTACCGGTAAAAGATGGCTCTGCACATATTCTGGAAATTGATTCACGCGGTGCACGTGCAGACAGCTGGCATACGGACATCAGCTTTATTGATGCCTATCCAAAAGCTTCTATCCTGCGTAGCGTGGTTGCACCCGCAGTAGGTGGCAATACCGTATGGGCAAATACAACCGCTGCCTACAATGATTTACCTGAAGAACTGAAAACACTGGCGGATAGCTTGCGTGCGATTCACAGCAACAACTTTGACTATGCTGCAAAAGTCAGTGTTCCAAAAGAAGCTTTGGAAAAATATAAAAACTACTTCAATTCAACTGAATATGAAACTGAACATCCATTAGTACGCGTTCATCCTGAAACAGGTGAAAAAACCTTGTTATTGGGCCATTTCTTTAAGAGCTTCGTCGGTTATAGCTCAAGTGAATCACGCCGTTTATTCGACCTGTTCCAAAGTTATGTAGAGAAGCTGGAAAATATTGTCAGCTGGCGCTGGAGTGCAGGTGATGTGGCGATCTGGGATAACCGTGCAACGCAACACCGTGCGATTAATGATTATGGTGACCAGCACCGTGTAGTACGCCGTGTAACTTTAGAGGGTGATGTGCCAGTCGGTGTGGATGGCCGTCCAAGCCGTGAACTGCGTAAAGATGTCAAGCAGGACATTAGCAACTTCCGCTATAACAGCGAAGACGGTATTTATGAAAAAGTTTCATAAGTAATTCTTATTCAATTGGAAACTTTGCATATAAATAGCTAAAGAATCAAGAATAAATGATTCGCCAGTCATTAATGATCCATCTAATATTTAAATAAAATATAGGGTGGATCATTTTATGAAAATTCATACTGCAAAAAATAATGTGGATTATGACATATTAAAAAATATATTTAAAAATATCTCTGAGGATAAGCTGGATTATATTTTAAAATATTCAACGATTCGAAAATATCAAAAAGGCGATTTGATATTAAATAAAGAAAATTGCCATACTGCTTTATATATATTGCTTGATGGGATTATCCAGATTGGATATTTAAGCCCATCGGGTCGTTTTCATGCTTTTAATTATTTCTCGGAAAAGCATCTAATTAACCTGCTTCCTTGCCTCAATACACAAGTGATTGATTATGATTATTATGCTTTTAATCAGGTCAAAGTCCTGCAAATTCCGCAGCATATATTTATAGAAGAAATAAATGATAACAATTACTTAAAGCAGGATGCTTTAAATATTCTCAGCCATCGGATGCAATATCTGATCCAGCAGGTCAAATTCCTGCAAGTCGCTAATTTACATCAAAAAGTATGCAAGGTTTTGCATGACCTTTCGATTCAGTATGGTCGATCTCATCCTCTGGGAACTGAAATTAAACTCAAGATCTCCCAGCATGATTTAGCAGATTTACTCTCTGCTTCACGCCAAACCATTAATAAAGAAATAAAGAATCTGGCAAGTCAAAACATTCTGGATTGGCAATATGAGAATATCGTGATTAAAAATAAGGAATATTTAAATTATCAGATTAACTGGATTTAAAATAATATTTTTAGATTTTATAAAATAATATATCAAAATCTATTTATATTATTTTTCTGCATATTAAAAATCATGCATATTAATTCCAACCAAAACAACAGGAATTAATAATGACAATTCAATCTATTAATGTGCGTAACCAGTTAAAAGGTACTATTCAAGAAATTGTAAAAGGTGATGTGGTTTCTGAAGTCGATGTGGTGACTGCTTCAGGTATTTTCACTTCGGTAATTACGACACGTTCTGTAGAAGAGCTGGATTTGCAGATAGGAAGTCAGGTGATTGTACTGATCAAATCGACTGATGTTTCACTGGCAAAACTGTAGGTGTGTCGATTGTATGAAGCAATATTTTAAACAAGGGGCAACGGTACTGACTCTGCTAAGCGCGAGTATTGGCTTAACGCATGCAGATGCGGAGGTAGGTCAGTTACAACAACAGGTCAGTCAACTCGAGCAGTCATTAAAACAATTAAAAACTCAGTTGGCACAGATTCAGAACCAGAACGAGGCCGTTACAGAAGCCACTACTGCTGATGAGGCTGAACTATCTGCTGATGCAGAAACTGAATCTGACGATGACCAAAGCTTTGTGACACGTGCCGAGTTGCAAGGTCTGCAAAGCGATCTGGAAAACTATAAATATCAGGTACAACGTGACCGCGATACCAAAACGGCATTATCAACACGTCAACTGCTGATTAATGGAGTCGTGCAGGCCAAAGCTTCTTATATCGATGAAGCACAGCGCACTCCACCTACGGGTACCAATACCGGGATGGTTGTTCAAGACCGCCATTCTTCATTTGATTTAGGTGCAGTCCAAATTGGTTTTATTGGCAATCTGTATAAAGACTATGAAGAAGGCAAAAACCTGGATTTCAATCTGCGTTTTGGTACTTCTCCACAGACAGGGACCAATAACAGTTATCTGAACTTATTGGATGCGCAACTGACTTATCACGTATTGCCAACCTTAAGTGCCGACACGGGGCGCTTGAGCGTTACTTTAGGTCAGCAACTGTTACCATTTGGCCAGGAAGTTCAGGCCACTGAAGACCTAAAACCTACCATTAACAATGCCTTGTTCAGTTTGCCGGGCCTAGGTTATGGACTGGCACTGCGTGAAGTCGGCTTGATTGTACGTGGGGATGCCTTACCAACCGTGGACTATGGATATAACTATCGCTCGCCAATGATTAGCTATGCCTTTGGTCTGGTGAATGGTAATGGAGCCAATAAATCGGATGACAATGATGACAAAAACTTTATTGGACGTCTGCGTTATACCTTGCCTGCGGAATATAACTCATGGCTGCGTGAACTGAGTTTTGGTCTGTCCTGGTATCAAGGCAAGAGCAATCTATTTGAAATTGATGGTACCAGCGCGGCCTTTGCTGGTAAGGGCGATGTGCTGCGTAAAGGCTTCGATATTTACTATAACCACCATCCATTCGGTGTGACCTATGAATATGTACAAGGTGAAGATGACACCTACATTTCACAAACTGCACAGACCTATAAGCGTGAAAGTGAGTCGCACACAGGTACCTTGTTCTGGAACTTTGGTGAGCAGTTTGTCAAAGGATTCCGTAATCAGGGCCGTTATGACGACTGGTGGCCAAAGTCTTACCAGGCCTTCTATCGCTATGACACCATTGATCGTGACAAGAATTTAGCCGATCAAACGGTTGATATTCACAGTCTGGGCCTGAATGCATTTTTTGCGGAAACCACCAAGTTTCAGATCAACCTGAACCATGTCAACAACGACATTACAAACAAGAGCTATAACGAACTGGTCGCACAATTCCAGTACGGATTCTAATTTTATATTTTGAGGAATTTTCACATGTTTAAATGGTCAAAAGTATTATTTGCTGGCCTTCTCTCTACAGCAACACTGGTGCCTGCTGTTCAATCCTTTGCAGCAGAAGCCAAACCGACCGTGATTCGCCTGGCATCTCCATTAGTCGGCAGCGGTAGCCGCCCGGTGGGCTACGGCAACTTTTATTCCACCACACAAACCTTAGGTTTGCTGGAAAAAGAATTCCAGAAAGACGGGATTAAAGTACAGTGGAACAACTTCAAAGGTGCAGGTCCTGCGATCAATGAATCTTATGCCAATGGCCTGGTAGATATTACCTGGCTAGGAGACTTACCGGCTTTGATTGGTAAGGCCAGTCGTCTGGATACCAAGCTGATTTTAGCGGGCGGTACACATGATAATACTTACCTGGTGGTTGCACCGGGATCATCAGCCAAAAGCTGGGCAGATTTAAAAGGCAAACGTATTGGTTTCTTCCGTGGAACCAGCGTGCATCTTGCTTTAAACCAGATTATTAAAAAACATGGACTTACTGAAAAAGATTTCCGCTTTGTCAATGTAGATGGTCCAGTCGGCTATTCAGCACTGGCAAGTGGTGATCTGGATGCTTTATTTACCAACCAGTCGATTTTCCCTGTGACTGATCGCGGTGTTGCCAAGCTGATTTATAGTTCTAAAAAGGAACCGGCACAGTACCAAAGTTCGGGTTATATTCTGGTTAATTCTAAATTTGAACAAAAATATCCTGAAGTCGTACAGCGCGTTGTGAATGTGCTGGTCAAACAGGCGGCTTGGGATTCGAACCCAGCCAATAAAACTGAATTATTCAAAATATGGTCGAAATCAGGCCTTTCCTATAACACTTTTGTGCGCGCCAATGATGGTGTGGATCTAAAACGTCATAGTGCTCCGATTCTGGATGCTTTCAACGTTGCTGTAATTAAGAAAAAACTGAAAGCGGGTCAAGACTTGAAACTGATTCGCGGCAATATTGATGTTGATTCCTGGATTGAGCCGAAGTATGTCAATAATGCTTTAAAAACTTTGAATTTACAGAACTATTGGAAACCTCTTAATGCCAATGGGCAATAACCATCATGCCCTTGAGGAGGTTGAGTGATGTTACAGGAAATCGAGCTTGAAACAGCCAAGACACCGCCACAGGACAGTGCTGCATCCAGATTGAACCGAAAAAGTATTCTGAATTTTTTAAAACAGAATCAGGTGTTCATATGGGGAATCGGAGTCATTTTCCCTATTGCGTTGCTCTATCTGTGGCATGTATCGGTAGAACGGAACTGGGTGAACCCTTTATTGCTTCCTGCACCTGAACTGGTCTGGGTGGCCTTGAAAGATCTGTATCAAACCGGCGAATTGTGGAACAACCTCAGTGTCAGCCTGAGCCGAATTGGCTACGGGTTCAGTGCCGGCATTATACTGGCACTGGCTCTAGGTCTGACTATGGGGCTGTCACGTCGAGCAGAAGCCTATATCTGGCCCACATTCAAAGCCATTAATCTGGTGCCCGTGATTGGCTGGATTCCATTATTAATTTTACTGGTCGGGATTGATGAAGCCCTCAAGATTATTCTGATTGCTAAAGCCGCGCTGGTGCCGATGACCATCAATGTATTTAAAGGCGTGCGCAATATTCCACAGCAATTGACTGAAGTCGCGGAAGTTTATCAGTTGAGCACCTGGTCCAGATTTAAAAATGTGGTTCTGCCGGGTGCTTTTATCAGTTTTATCGGTGGTCTGCGTTTATCTCTGGCAAGTTCATGGGGCGCTCTGGTTGCAGTAGAACTGCTGGCTTCAAGTGAAGGGATCGGCTATGTGATGGTCTATGGCCGTCAGATTTTCCAGCTCGATGTGGTGATGGCAACTGTAGTAGTGATTGGACTGGTGGGATTTGGCTTTGATGTCATTATCCGCCTCATACAAAAACAGTTCCGTGGCTGGGATCAGGCTAGATAGAGAGAACATCATGAAAAAAATAGATTATCGCGGCTGGGTCATTCCTCTGGTTCTGTGGGTTGCCTGGTTGATCGTGACCGCAAAACAATGGGTTGATCCTGCTTTGCTGGCACCGCCAGCTGCTGTATGGCAGGCCTTTGTAGAAAGCTGGCAGGCAGGCGAGGTGACAGAAAACATTATCGCCAGCCTACTTCGCAACACGGCAGGGTTTATTGCCGGTGGAGTGATGGGTGCAGTGCTGGGTTTGGCCCTGGGTCTAAATGTCTGGCTGGATCGAATCTTTTCTCCAACACTGAATGCCATTAAACACGTGGCTGTATTTGCCTGGATTCCACTGATGATCATGTGGTTTGGACACGGTGAAGTTTCAAAAGTGATTTTTATTGCCTTAGTGGTGTTCTATCCGGTGTTCTTTAATACCTATGACGGGGTCAAGAATGTGCCGGTCAAAATTAAAGAAGTGGCGCAGATCTTCCAGCTCAGTCCGGTACGTACTTTTTTTAAAGTGATTTTACCCGCAGCAGCCCCAAGTATTTTTGCCGGTTTGAATATTGCGCTGGTATTTTCATGGGTGGCGACTGTGGGCGCGGAGTATTTTTTTGTGTCCTCGGTTGGCGTGGTCAATCCAATCATGGACGGACAGAACCTGTTCCAGATGGAAGTGGTGCTATATGGCATGGCCATTATTGCGATTGTCGGGCTGTTATTTTCCAAGGCAGCACAATTCTTTGAAAACTATAACTTACGCTGGCGTCAGGCGGCCAATAAATAAAAGATGTGAGATAACAACATGAATCAACAGGTGAATATTAAGGGTCATGTCGAGATCCAGAAACTCGACAAGTTCTTCCCTAAAGATGGGGAAGAGTTGCAGGTATTAGATCAGATTAATTTGAATATCCAGCCAGGCGAGTTCATTAGTATTGTCGGTAATAGTGGCTGTGGTAAATCAACCTTATTGCGGCTTTTGGTGGGCCTTGATGCCGAGTTTCAAGGCAGTATTTTGATTGATGGCAAACCGATTCAGGGCACCAGTCTGGATCGCGGTATTGTGTTTCAGGATCACCGTTTGTTCCCTTGGCTGAGTGTCGAGCAGAATGTAGCTTTAGCGCTGGAAAAATCAGGCCTGAGCAAAGCCGAAAAGCAGGAACTCATTGATTATCATCTGGAACTGGTGCAATTGAGCCAGTTTAAAACTGCCTATCCAAGTCAGCTGTCTGGGGGGATGAGCCAGCGTGTGGCAATTGCACGTAGTCTGGTGAATCGTCCACAAATTTTATTGCTGGATGAACCTTTTGGTGCCTTGGATGCCTTGACTCGGGCCAACTTGCAACAGGAATTACAGCGGATCTGGCAGTCGGAAAAGATCACCTCTATTCTGGTCACCCATGATGTAGAAGAGGCGGTATTGTTAGGTGATCGCGTAGTGGTAATGCAACCCCATCCGGGACGAATCAAACGTATTGTGAAAGTGGATCTGGAACGTCCGCGTAAACGTGAAGACTACCGTCTGGCGGCCATTAAAAATGACATCTTGCTTGACTTCCAGGATCAGGTCGAGCTTGTGCCGCATGAATTAGAACAATATAAATTGGCCTGGTAAGCAGAGCCAATTGGATACCCGCATTCGCGGGTTTTTTATTGCCCTAAGCATTGTTGCGATTTGGTTGTTCGGAATATTTTAAATAACGTTTTCTAGAAGAAAAAATTTTAAGTTATTGAAATATATAATTTTATATCTAGCTATTAAAATCTATACATGCTTTTGATAACCAAATAAAAAATCAAGATAACTCCTTACCCTAAACTCTTTTATAGTCAAAAGAGTCCTATTTTCAGCAGATCTAAAAGAGACAGAAATTTATCCAAGTTCATAAACAGGATAGATCTAGTCTAGAACAATCATTAAATATGTATTGCAGCAAAAGGTGAGGAAAAATGACGGAGCACTCTCAATGTAGAATCACGATTCAAAATTTATATAAAAGTTATAGCACCGCACCAGATCAGCAGACCCAAGTCCTCGAAGATATTAATCTGGATATTCATGCAGGTGATTTTGTCAGTGTGGTAGGGCATTCTGGCTGCGGAAAATCCACCTTGTTACGTTTACTGATGGGCTTAGAGCAGCATCAACAGGGTCAGATTCTGATTCAGGGAAAACAGCCAGCTGAACATCTTCCAAATCTCAGTATTGTCTATCAGGACCATCGTCTATTTAACTGGCTCAGTGTGACGGAAAATATCCGCATGGCCTTACATCAAATCCCTTTAAGCAGAGAAGAGGAAAACCGAAGAATTCAGGAACAGCTGGAATTGCTGCAACTGACACCATTTAAGGATGCTTATCCATCACACTTGTCTGCTGGGATGAATCTGAAAGTGGCAATTGCCAAAAGCCTGGTTACTCAACCGGATATTTTATTATTAGATGATCCTTTTGCTGGACTGGACGCGCTGATGCGTCATCATCTGCATGAAGAATTACAGCGAATCTGGAAAGCCAAAAAAATTACCGTGATTTTAGTAACCCAAGATATTTCGGAGGCTTTATTGCTGAGCACTTTAGTTGTGGTAATGCAGGCTAATCCTGGGCGAATCGAACAGGTTTTAAAGGTGCCCCTATCTTATCCACGCAAGTGCCAGAATATGCGACTACAGCAGTTGAAAAAAGAAATTCTAAAAGTATTAAATTTTTCGACTATAAAGGATCAGTCGCTACTCACAAGTTCTAGCCAGTTTTGCTGGTAGGCTAGGGTGTTCATTCATTTCAAGTTATACAGAGATCAGCAGCAATAAACCTCGCCCATATTTGTCATTTTCCCTAGTACCAATTACCCGAGTGGTGAACTGAAAGAAATAAAAAAATGCCCTATCAGGCATTTTTTATAATGGCTGTTTTAAGAGGCAACCGCAGTATTTTGTTGCGCAATCACATACTGATTTTCTGGACGTTTCAATCCTAAGTTTTCACGCAGAGTTGTGCCTTCATATTCAGTCCGGAACAAACCACGGCGCTGTAGCTCGGGTACGATGAAATCGACAAAGTCATTCAGACCGGCAGGTGTCGTTGGTGGCAAGACATTAAAACCATCAGCCGCTTCATTTTCGAACCATTCCTGTAGCTGGTCGACTACCTGTTCAGGTGTCCCGATCAGCGTCCAGTGACCGCGAGCAGAGGCAATATATTCATATAGCTGGCGAATGCTAAAGTGATGCTTCGCTGCAATCTCGAACATCATTTGCTGACGGCTAGACTTGATCTCAATATCTTTGAGAGGAAATGGGGCGTCCAAATCATAGTTTGAAAGATCAATATCACCTGCCAGACCAGACAGTAAGCCTAAACCGACATCTGGATGAATCAGACGATTCAGTAACTCATATTTTTCTTTGGCTTCCTGTTCGGTTTTAGCTACAAAGACAGAGACCCCCGGCATTACTTTTAGATCATCCGGATGACGACCATATTTAGCCAGGCGTCCTTTGACATCACGGTAGAAGGCTTGGGCATCAGACAGGCTTTGCTGAGCGGTAAAAATCACTTCGGCATATTTGGCGGCCAGCTCACGTCCATCTTCAGATTGGCCCGCCTGAACAATCACTGGATAGCCCTGTGGCGGACGAGGGACATTCAGTGCACCCTGGACATTAAAATATTTGCCGCTATGCAGAGGTTCATGCTGTTTAGATGCATCAAAGAAATGACCGCTTTCTTTGTCATAGAGGAATGCATCATCTTCCCAGGAATCCCAGAGCTTCTGTACAACTTCAATAAATTCATCCGCGCGCTCATAACGGACTTTGGCATCCGGATGTGCACTGAAACCAAAGTTCCGCGCGGTTTCAGCAGATATAGTGGTGACGACATTCCAAGCGGCACGACCCTTACTGATATGGTCTAAAGAGGCATATTTTCGTGCCAATAGATACGGTTCTTCATAGGTGGTCGAAGCAGTGGCAATAAAACCAATATTTTGGGTGACGGCTGAAATCGCTGCGAATAAGGTAACTGGTTCAAAGCCCACGACTTTATCGCTATAACCGACATTCTTATTATGTTTGGAAGCGCCATGACTCCAGTTGACTGCCAGACCATCTGCAAGGAAATAGGCATCAAACAGGCCGCGTTCAGCAGTTTTCGCTAATTCAATCGCATAATCAATGCTTAAATGATCCTGAGGAAGAGATTCAGGATGGCGCCAACCTGCTGCATGTTGCGAAGTCGTCGGAATAAAAGCACCCAGTTTAATTTGTCGTTTAGCCATGAGAAGACCTTATGTTTTTATGCAATACACTGCTTATAGCAAGGATCTTCATAGCTGAAAAATATAATAAAAATGAATCCATATAAAAAATATGGATTAAGCAGGAAATACGCTCTTTAGAGGTGGTTTACTAAGGTTTATCCAGTAGTTCAGGCCGGAAGATTAAACCAGTGCCTCGATGGTCTTTTTCTTCCAGATAAACTGGTAATACAAGCCTTGCATAATACAAAGACAGACAAAGGCAAGGGCATAGCCATACCAGATCCCTTGTAAGCCCCACCAGCGGCTGAACATATAGGCAGCTGGTACTTCAATGCCAATAATGGCAATAATATTGATCAACATCGGGACTGTCACTGTGCCACTGGCCCGCATGATCGAAGCAAAAATTGCGCTAGCACCAAAGAACAAAATCGACCATAGGACAATGAAGAGAAGTTGCTGACCCAATACCACGACTTGCGGATCAGTGATAAACAAAGCCATCAGATATTTAGAAAACAGATAAGCCAGAATTACCAGACTACCTGTGAACAAGATATTCATACTTAAGGCAGTTCGAGTCACTTTATTGAGCAAATCATTTTTACCAGCACCAATGGCCTGTGCCCCAAAGACGGAAGCTGCAATGGCAATAGAAAGAGCAGGGAACTGAATATAATTCAGCACCTGATTCACGGCACCATAGGCCGCTGTTGCTTCTGCGCCATACCGGTTAACCAGACCCACAATGACCAGACCAGCGACTGAAGTTGTGACCATTTGAACCCCGGTTGGAATACCTAAGCGCAGGATAATCTTGCTGAGCTGGGGCTGATGACGGATATCTTTGATCAACGCCCAGTCTGGTCTTAGAGGATGACGCTTATAATTTAAATAGAGAATGAGAAATAACAGAACAGCCAAGTTGCCCAGAATGGTTGCAATTGCTGGAGAGATGATCCCCATTTTAGGAAAACCGAAATAACCGGCGATTAGGACTGGTGTCACCACTAAGCCAACGCCAATCGTCAAAGCAGAGGCAAACAGTGGGGTAGTACTGTCTCCGACCCCACGTAAAATTGAAGTATAAATAATATAAATAAAAATCAGTGGGCTACCAGCCAGCATCCATTGCACATAAGGCAAAGACAGGTGCATCACATCCGGATCTGTACCTAATAATTGCAGGATATTTTCAGCAAAAAATACACCCAATAGGGCAATCAGACTGCCCCCAATTAGCGTCATAAATAGAGTTGAGCCAACTACACAGCGCACTTTTTCCAGGTTTCTGGCGCCCCAAGCTTGTCCTACCAGAACCGTAGAACCTGCAGAGAGACCAATCACAAAGGCCATCAGACAGAACAGGATCGGGAAAAATACTGCCACAGCTGCAATCGCTTGCACGCCGAGCATTTGCCCCACAAAAACAGTATTAATCGTACCGGACAAACTTTGCAGGATGTTGGTAACCACCAGCGGTAACAGGAAAATAAAAAATGTTTTCCATAAATTCTGCTGGTGAACCAATGCTTGCTGTGCCATATGACATCCTGTTCTTGATTTTTCATATATTTATCAGGACTAAATTATCCTTGATCCGCATCAAGAACGCCTTAGCTTTTCAGTAACCAATAAGTCTATTTTTTTAAACTTTGGAAAGAATATGTGCTGCTTCTATTAAGGTTTCATCTTTTTTGGCAAAGCAGAAGCGTAATAAGTGTAAATCTTTAGGCGGCTCCTGATAAAACGCTGATACCGGAATCACCACAACACCGTGTTGTTCTGCCAGATAATGGCACATCGACAGTGCATCCAGATCAGGACGAATTTCACTGTAATCCAGATTCTGGAAATAGGTGCCTTGTGATGGCGTCCAGTGAAAACGGGAATCTGTCAGTGCATGATTAAACAAATCCCGTTTGGTCTGATAAAAACCGGACAGCTCATGGATATGTTCAGAATGTAGCTGCATATATTCGGTCAGAGCCACCTGAATTGGCGTCACGCCACAGAAGCTGACAAACTGGTAAATCTGTCTGAACATCTGCATTAGAGCTGGCGGTGCAACACAGAAACCAGTTTTCCAGCCGGTCACATGAAAGGTTTTACCAAAAGAACCAATCACAAAACTGCGTTCACGGAGTTCCGGAAATGATGCTGCAGAATGATGACGAACTTCATCAAATACCAGATGTTCATAAACTTCATCAGACAGAACTACAATATTGCGATCACGAATCAGTTCAATCAGCTGTTGCCAGTCTTGCTCTGTCCATACCGTTCCGGTGGGATTATGCGGTGTATTCACTACAATCATGCGGGTACGGTCATTGATTGCATCTTTGACCTTATTCCAGTCCACAGAAAAACCAGGATATTCTAGAGCGATATGTACCGGTTTGGCACCGACCAGCTTCACGCTTGGCGCATAGCTGTCATAACTGGGATCAAAAATAATGACTTCTTCACCTGCTCGTACCGTTGCCTGAATTGCACAGAAGATTGCAATCGTTGCGCCAGGAGTAATGGTGATTTCATCTACCGGATCTAGAATGAGCTGGTCACGATGCTGATAAAGATCAGCGACCAGCCCACGTAATACTGGTAAACCATCACCCGGTGCATATTGGTTAAAACCATTTTCAGCTGCCCGACTGAGGGCTTCAATCAATTGCGGTGGAGCAGGAAAATCCGGAAAACCTTGTGACAGGTTAATTGCCCCGAGTTTTTGTGCCAAGGCCGACATGGTACTAAAAATGGTGACGCCCAGATTGGGGAGTTTAGAATGTAACTCAAGCATGTCCTTGGCCTCTGGCTTATCCTGTAATCGAGGATGATGTAGGAGATATAAAGTATTCGGCTTTCAGTGTAGCAGTAAGTGAATCGGCAAATAATCAGAAAAATTGAAAAGGTTGAAACAGAATACATCTTCTATTTCATAAGCATAGAGGATATAAGGTCAGGTTAAGGCTATTCGTGGTTAATTCATGTGAAATAAATACCAAGATGGATTGTTCTAAGCTTATTCCCTAAAATCAGTGCGATAAAAATAACCTCAAATAATAATTATAAAATGCTACAGAGTATTTATACGGTGCTTGAAGGCTTGGGTCTAAGCTCACAGAAGCGTGCACTTCATCTCCGATTTTCTAATGAAATTTTAAATTCTCAGGTTCTGATTCAGCATATTGAAGGCAGGCACTGGATCAATGAGGGGCTACATGCTGAATTACTTTGTCTATCCACCCATCCTTATATTGCCTTAAAACAGTTTATTGGCTGTCAGGTTGCTGTTGATCAGGTCACTGATCAAGGTGAGCTTTTCCGGACTACAGGTATCATTACCGCAGCTAAACAGGGGCATAGCGATGGTGCTTTAAGTGTCTATCAGCTGACTCTCGAAGATGCGACTTCACTTTGGCATAAACGCCGTAATAGTCGTGTGTTTTTGAATAAAAGTGTCAAAGCGATTAGTGAAATTCTGTTTACTGAATGGCAAAAGCGAAGTGGCTTATTTGCGAGAAGTTTAAGTTTGGATCTTTCCGGACTAAACCGTGAATATGATGTACGGCCATTGGTCATACAGTCCAATGAAAGTGATTATGACTTTCTGACCCGCTTATGGCGTAGTGAGGGCATTAACTGGCTGATTGATGAAAAGGAATTAATTGTTTCAATATCAACCCAAAACATTCAGCCACAAGTCCTGTGTCTTGTTGATGAGCAGCAATATTTTCAAGCCTTAAAACGCCGTTCCATCCGCTTTCATCGCAGTCATGCAACTGAGCAATTCGATACTATCACCAGCCTAATTGCTGAGCGACAACTTGTACCAAACAGTGTTGGATTGCAACGCTGGCAAGCTATAGATCGGGAGCAGGAGCAAAACCAGCAGTTGGTGAATATTCAGCAGAGTAGTGTTCAGGATCATACCAGTTTAAATCTGGAAGATGTCTGGAACATCAGTCCAGCTTGGACCAGTGATCTAAATAGAGAAGATCAGGCTACATCATCCAGTCCAGCTCAACTGGATCAACTCAGTCAGCAACTTAGTCACTTTCATGCCATGCAATCCAAATATTTTAAGGCCAGCAGTAGGGTTCGTGATGCCCAAGTGGGTTACTGGTTTGAACTGCATCATCATCCCGAAATTGATCAACATCCGCGCAATGAGCGTGAATTTTTAATTTTGGGCAAGCATTTTTATAACCAGAATAATTTACCGAAAGATCTTTTGCTACAGCTGGATCAGCTCATGCAGTCCAGTCGCTGGAAAGTTCTGGATGACGAGAGACAAGGCAATGAGCTGTATTTAATTCGTCGAGATATTCCTGTAATACCTGAATATCATCCACTACAACATCGGCCCGTGGCCTATCCACAACGGGCGAAAGTGGTAGGGCCTGAAGTGAAACTATTTATATTGATGAATGGGGACGCGTGAAAGTTCGCTTTTTATTTACCCGTAGTGAAGATCATCAGCATGATGGTGGTGCTGGCGCCAATGATAATGACACTGATTCGGCCTGGGTAGATGTGCTAACGCCATGGGCAGGCGAAGGTTATGGCGCCCGATTCCATCCACGTATCGGGGAAATTGTAGTGATTGATTTCTTCGAAGGAGATATTGATCGTCCCTTCATTGTTGGACGTATTCATGAAGCTGAACGTTATCAAACTATGTTTGATAAGAAGGGGCAGTTGCCATTCACTAAAAAACTAAGTGGTATCCGTTCTCAGGAAGTAGATAGCGAGGGTTTTAACCAGCTTCGCTTCGATGATACAACTGGACAGATTAGTGCACAGCTGCAAAGTAGTCATGGAGCCAGTCAGCTAAATTTGGGAAATCTAAGTCATCCAAAAGAAGATGAGGTCAGCTATGGGCGTGGTGAGGGCTTTGAGTTAAGAACAGATCAATGGGGAGCACTTAGAGCGGGAGCTGGATTGCTTCTTTCTACCTATAAACAAGAAAATGCCAATGCCAATCACTTAAATGCCAGTCCTGCGAAAAGCCAGCTTGAATCTAGTTTGAATCATAGTAAGGCTTTAAGTGAGATTGCCAAAAATCAGCAAACAGATCCCTTAGAAGGGTTAGATCATCTGAAAAAATTTCTGGATCAGATTGAACAGCAAGATCAAAGCAAGGCTGAAACCTTTAAACAAGCTTTAATGCTGCTGTGTGCACCGAATTCAATTGCACTCTCAACTAATGAAGATCTGTATCTTTCAGCTGATCAGCAGATTAACCACAGTGCTGCGGATAATATTAATTTTTCCACACAGAAATCTTTGATTGCCCACGCTCAGGACAAGATCAGTTTGTTTGCAGCTCAACAAGGATTAAAAGCCGTTGCGGCAAAGGGGAAGGTCGAACTCCAGGCCCAAGATGACGCAATAGAAACAATTGCTCGTCAAAAAATAAAAATTATTTCGACTGAAGAACGAATTGAAATTATAAGCCCTAAAGAAATTGTGCTTACTGCTGGTGGTTCTCAGTTAAAGATTAATGGACAGGGAGTATTTAGTACTACAAGTGGGAAGTTTGAGTGTAAGGCTGGGAAGCATAGTTTTATGGGGGGAGCAAACGTAACGTATGAAGTACCTCAGCTTCCCAACAAGCCTTTATATAGCAACAGACTGGATGTATATGATTTATTTTGGCAATCTGACTTCAGTACATTAACTTATAAAGCTTTTATTCCAGAGACAAATTCATATATATCAGGTCAGCTTGATGAGCATGGTCGTACTAAAAAAATGACTACAGCAGATCCTTCTAAGATTGAAGTTTTAGTAGGCCTTAATGATGATTGGGAATTAAATGTTCAGGGTTATGATGTAGAAGATTTAATAGAACATAATAATAACTAGGATATAAAAACAAAAATGGTGAATAAGTCTTTAGCAACCATACAAATTTTAGATTTATTGGGTAACCCAATTTCTAAAGTTCAATATGAAGTTAAAAATAGTAAAACAGGCCAACATGTAGTGCGTGGCTTTACCAACTCTAAAGGATGCCTATACGAGATTCAAAGAGATAAAGGAACAGTTTTAGATATTTACGTCAAAAGCCTTTTTGGCATAGGTATGAAAAAAGTTCAGACATTCACAATGTCGAAAGATCGTATGCTTGTCACGGTAATTAGCCCTAAAATTCTATTGGATTTAAAAACAGTTGATAATAATGGAAGTCAGGGAAGTTATAAGCGTAAAACACATACTATTGAAAAGGGTGAAACTTTATCATCTATTGCGCAGAAATATCAGACCACAGTTCGAGCACTTGAAAAGCTGAATAGAATAAAAGATGCTAATAGAATTAGTATAGGCCAAGTAATTAAGCTACCAGTTAATACACCTGCAACAAGGAATAATATTAGTACGAATAAAAAAACGAGTACTCAACCAATAGAAAAAAGTAAAACAGAAGATAAAAAAGTTGCTACTACGGCAGATACAGGCATTGCTACTACATTTGAAGAATACCAAAGGAAAGCGTTAGAACAACTTAATGAATGGTATGAAGAAGGGAAAAAAGCACTTTCAGAATCGGTAAAAATTGATATTACAGAAGACCGTAGCCAAGAGAGTGGAACACCTAAAACCAATACCAAAAATTTGTGTGAAAATAATCCTCAGTAGATCTCTTTCAAAAATCAAAAAACGATCTTCTT
>NZ_JAALGV010000094.1:311-10914 GCF_011174875.1 Acinetobacter sp. GFQ9D191M | reverse complement strand
GTGCATATTTTGAGTTTTATAGAAATGATCGCACGTAATGATTCAACAACAGCACTGAATCAACAGATTATCACCGTGATTAACTTATACAAAAATGCAGATTATCCAATTGAAACATTAAAGGTTTGGCTCAAAGATATTTTGAGTAAATCGAACGATCCTGAATGGTCCGAAAACTTCATTAATAATAGAAGCCTGAGTTTAAAAACTGGCTTTAAAAAGGATTATTTAAAGCCATAATAAAAAAGCGCACATTCATTTGAATGGGCGCTTTTTTATGATGTGAGCTTCGCTGAATTCAGTGAATAAAATTTTAGTAAACACCACTCTCAAGACGTTTTTGCATCACTTTTTTCACGGTCGCACGTGGAAAGCTAAACCAAAGTGCAATCAAAATGAGGCAGACTAAACTATAAGCCCAAAGACCAAATGCCACATAAGCTATGCGAACCAGTTCAATCACGAAGAAGAACGTAAACATCATCAGAACCGAAACGGCTGCAGCAACCGTCCCTTTGGACACTTCCGATGACATCAACGCAAAGCGGTATAACACTGAAAAACTAATGCCTTCACCGAAGCTCACCAAAGTCATCCCCACAATCAGTAACGGCAAGAAATAGCTTTGGAAAATCGTGCCGAGCACTACCAACAGCGTACCGATGAACATCAAGGGCAAACCGAGTAACACGGTTTTACCCAGTGCCATTTTGTCGATGACTTTAATCAGTACAATGTTGCCCAGAATGAGACCGCCCAAGACGGAGAACTGTGCCAAGCCGTATTGCATACTGCTCAAGCCAAGTTCTTCCACCAAGATCACGGGTGACAGTGCTATCCACAGCATCAACGGCATCGCGACCATGGGTAGGCCAAAGGTGAGCGCCAAAAAGGTCTTATTTTTATAGACCGTCTTATAGTCATCCCAAATATAGCGCAGCGGCTTTTTAGAATGACGCTGTTGTGTCGCAGGCATTTTGGCTTTTAAACCAAACCAACTTAAAAAAGCCAAAAAGGCGATGCCAATAAAGCCCCAATGCCATGACACATGGTCAATCATAAACGCGCCCACTACAGGACCAAGCAGCGGTGCCAGCAAAGAAATATTGGCCATGAGTGCCATGACTTTAATGGCATCACGCTCTTCAAAACTTTCCTGTACTGCGGCATAACCCACAGCAAAAATCATCGATAACCCCACGCCTTGTAAAAAGCGGAGCGCCAAAAAGGACTCAATATTTTGAGTGAGTAAAATCGCGAGGCAAGTCAGCACAAAAAATGCCACACCTGCGAGCAACACTTTTTTACGGCCTAAACGGTCTGAGAGTGGTCCAAGCAGCCACGCGACACAAGCACCGCCCAGTAAATAAAAGGACATAGACGATGGTGCCCACGCACTACTTACCCCAAAGTCTTGGGTAATCGCGAGCATGGCAGGCTGGACTAAATCGTTACCGATATAGACCGAAAATTCGAATAAAACCAATGCCAAAGGAAACATCAATGTGGCACGGCTTAACTTTAAAGTTTGTACGTTTTGCATTGTTATCTACATATAAAATGCGTACAAGCCTGAGCAAAGTCAGTTAGAGGGAGAGACGACTAAGCCCAATGGCAAGCACTGAGAAATTTATTAAATTACGTTTTTTTGAATGCGCTGAGATTTCGCGGCTTAATACACCGTATTCACAAGGTGTCTAAGATAGATCAAACGATTTCAGTTGTGAGATTTTTATAACTCAAACTAATTACACCCACTAATTTGAGTGGGTGTAGTTTAGCAGTTTATAGAAACCTTTGCACGAATAAACACACAAAAGTTCATTAAATTGGTATAATACAATAAAATCAATCACCTAGCAAAAAACACGACTATGGCATGGAAACAAACAGGGCAACTCTCCCTAGCAGACAGTCTCATTAACGCTCACAAAGCCATCGAAGAATTAGATGAACTACACAACCTAATTGACTGGCAAACTATCGAGCAAACCTTACGCCACGTTCATAGCAGTGAGCGTGGGGAATCTGCCTTTCACCCTGTCATCATGTTTAAAGTATTACTCTTACAAAAACTCTATAACCTATCGGATCCAGCCATGGAAAAACAACTGGCACGAGACTTACTATTTCGTCGCTTTGTTGGCCTATCATTAACGGATGATGTACCCGACCATAGCACCATTTGGCGATACCACAAACACCTAGGTGAGCTTAGACTGATTGAACCATTGTTCAACCAAATCAATGAGCAACTAGCCCAACAAAACATTTTTATCAAAGCGGGCAGTGTCAGCATCATCGATGCCAGTATCGTTGAAGCTAAAAACAAACGACCTAAGAAAGGCAAACACACCGACAATACCCAAGATAACGAAGCCGCCTATGTCAGTAAAAAAGACAGTACAGGTAAAGTAAAAACCACCTACGGCTTTAAAATTCATCTCAACTGTGATGAAGACAGCTTTGTCAAAAAGGTTGAAACTACCCCTGCCAATGTCCATGATTCCCAATGTTTTACCACGCTGTTAACAGATGATGAATCAGCCGTGTATGCTGACAGTGCGTATAAAAGCCAAGCCCATGATGACTACCTTGCCGAGCATGAACCACCGATAAAAAATCATATTCATGATAGAGCATGGCGCAATACACCCTTAACCGAACAGCAAAAACGCAATAATACCCAAAAGAGCCAAACTAGAAACACCGTTGAGCGGGTCTTTGGACATTTTAAACTGCATTATGGGATGAGCAAAGCTCGTCATTTAGGGTTAATGCAATTTCATACCAGCACTTTGCTTGCAAGCATGGTGCATAATTTAAAAACTGCCCTAAGCTTGAAACGAAAATACGGACTCGCCTAGGGTTATTGTGTCTGTTGGTTAGTAAGCTCAGCCAATAGACACAAATTTAACAACCATTTGGAGATTTTATCCATGATTTAGCCATTGTTTTGCTTATTTCATTGCCATTCTTTGTTTTTTTTCGGTTTGGTGGTATGCCTCGAGCAAAGGGGCTGTTTCGTGCAAAGGTCTCTTATAATTTGAAACGACCTCATTCGAGTCTAGACAAAATGACACCAAATGAGTTTTACTATGATCAGCTACCCCAACAAAACAAGGTGGCTTAACTAGAGCGGAATATCACTTATAAATACGCTTTTAGTTGTTCAAACAAGTGGGACCACCTCTATATATCTCGATAGGTATAGTAGAGTGATATCTCGATAGGTATAGTGTTTTGCAGTTTAGAGGAGATATCGCGATGCATACGCGGAAGGCAATAACGGAGGCGCTTCAAAAACTCGGAGTCCAAACCGGTGACCTCTTGATGGTGCATGCCTCACTTAAAGCGATTGGTCCGGTCGAAGGAGGAGCGGAGACGGTCGTTGCCGCGTTACGCTCCGCGGTTGGGCCGACTGGCACTGTGATGGGATACGCGTCGTGGGACCGATCACCCTACGAGGAGACTCTGAATGGCGCTCGGCTGGATGACGAAGCCCGCCGTACCTGGCTGCCGTTCGATCCCGCAACAGCCGGGACTTACCGTGGGTTCGGCCTGCTGAATCAATTTCTGGTTCAAGCCCCCGGCGCGCGGCGCAGCGCGCACCCCGATGCATCGATGGTCGCGGTTGGTCCGCTGGCTGAAACGCTGACGGAGCCTCACGAACTCGGTCACGCCTTGGGGGAAGGATCGCCCGTCGAGCGGTTCGTTCGCCTTGGCGGGAAGGCCCTGCTGTTGGGTGCGCCGCTAAACTCCGTTACCGCATTGCACTACGCCGAGGCGGTTGCCGATATCCCCAACAAACGGTGGGTGACGTATGAGATGCCGATGCTTGGAAGAGACGGTGAAGTCGCCTGGAAAACGGCATCGGATTACGATTCAAACGGCATTCTCGATTGCTTTGCTATCGAAGGAAAGCCGGATGCGGTTGAAACTATAGCAAATGCTTACGTGAAGCTCGGTCGCCATCGAGAAGGTGTCGTGGGCTTTGCTCAGTGCTACCTGTTCGACGCGCAGGACATCGTGACGTTCGGCGTCACCTATCTTGAGAAGCATTTCGGAACCACTCCGATCGTGCCTCCGCACGAGGCCGTCGAGCGCTCTTGCGAGCCTTCAGGTTAGAGGCCGTCGACAATGATAATCTGGATCAACGGACCTTTCGGCGCCGGAAAGACGACGCTCGCTAAGCGGCTGCGCGATCGGCGTTCCAAATCGCTGATCTTTGACCCCGAGGAAATCGGGTTCGTGGTGAAAGAAACGGTCCCCATGCCAGCGAGCGGAGACTATCAGGATCTCCCCTTGTGGAGGGGACTTACGATCGCGGCGGTCAGGGAGATTCGAAGGAATTACTCGCAGGACATCATCATCCCAATGACGCTCGTGCACCCGGACTATCTGACTGAGATACTCGACGGGGTAAGGCGGATCGACGATCAGCTGCTGCACATCTTTCTGACGCTCAACGAGGACCTATTGCGTCACCGGATCGCGAACCAGACCATGCATCCTGACCCGAATCGAAATGCGGAGATTCGAGAGTGGCGATTAGCGAATGTCGCCCGATGCTTGGCCGCAAGGGAACGGCTTCCATGCACAACCCGTGTTCTCGATAGTGGTGCACACACCAGCGATGAACTCGCAGCGATGGTGCTCGACGGAATCGATGGGCGCACCTGATCGCCTTCGACGCCTGCGCAAAGCGTAGCGCGAGGGTGGCGGGCTCACGACCAAACGCCCAGAGGTCGATCATCGCAGGGATGTTTGGCTTTGTGGTGCGGACGACGGGACTCGAACCCGTACTCTCACAGAGAAGCAGATTTTCGTACCACCTCGACTTTCGCCGCCGTCTGATGACGTTCGTGGTCTGGACTGTCCCTTCGCCATTGCCCGAAGGCTTTAGGCGCCGCCCGTCCAGTCTCTACACCTTCCCCCGAAGGGGCTTGGCTCGGGATTGGCTTAGGGTATTGCCCGTTAGCGTTCCCCGACTTTGAGCGGTTCTACTCCGCGGATTTCCCCGCGGGCACTCCAATTTTAAAGTCTGCTGCGTCTACCGATTTCGCCACGTCCGCCTTTTTTCGCCGTTCCTAGCGCTCGTGCGATGCACCTATGTTGCACCTAGCGCCGAATCGTTCTTCGTCATCCTGAAAAACCACGTCTCCTAAAGCCTTGCATAGCTTATCTTTTCTCCACCACGAACTTTTTTGTGGGATGGTAGAAAAAAAGACTTTTTAAGTCCGCTGGCTTGCCAGGCCTTGTTAGCTTGTACGGTCATGGTTATCGGGTAAAGAATATTGACGGCATCGCTGGTGTCGGTGGCTGAAAAGCCGGCTCCCATCAGGGCAATAGCCATTTCAGATGCAGGCGTACAGGGCAATGGTCAACAGCTACAGCCTGTCTGACGATTCCGGCGTCATGGCTGCGGCGGCTATCACGCATTTTTTGTTCGGTCAGGCGGTGTTTTCGTACCTCAATGGTTGGAGCGTGTTGATCGGACCTGGTACAGGTTTGGACAGCACGGGCTGCAAATACGCAAGGGATTTAATGGGCCTGGTGGCGTTCACGGCTTTTATCGTGACGTTTCTGTTCAGGGGCTACTCATAATCTCGTGGCTCGGCGGTTCCCGGCACACCATGACAGTAAGGAAGGACCCTGTGTCTCAACTCTCCCAGCTTCGAAGCCCCGCCGCCGTGCAGGCTGCCATCGATGAGTTCGTGCAACTGGGCCGCACGAAATTCCTGGCGCGCCACGGCTACGGCAAGTCCCGCGACTTCCTGGTACGTGATCCGAAGACCGGCACCGATTGCGATTCCAAGGCCATCGCCGGTGTGGCCTTCGGCAAGCAATTTCCCGAGCAGGGCCCGCTCACTGCTGACAGCTTCTCCGGTGGCGAGGCGACCGTCGTTCCGGCGCTGACGCGGCTCGGGTTTCGCATCATTCGCATCGGCGAAGACTGGTCCGAAGAAGAGGTCCTGGCCACGGTCGAAGACTATTTCGACATGCTGCGTGCCGAGGCGGCTGGGGAGCCGTACAACAAGTCCGAGCACAACCAGGCACTGCGCCAACTGCTGAACGGTCGCAGCAAGTCTTCAGTCGAGCTCAAGCACCAGAACATTAGCGCCGTACTCGATGCCCTGGGCCTGCCCTATATCAACGGCTACAAGCCACGCGGCAACAGCCAACTGCTGCTGCGTAAATCCGTACACGCCTACGTTCTGGAACATCAGCAGACGGTCGGCGCTCTTGTCGATGCCCTGGAGGAGGTAAAACTTCCGGGTGACAAAACCTACCGAGCGGCTTTGGTAGAACCACCCGCCCGTGAAGTGCTTGTGCGTACCCCGGCATCTCTACGGCAACGCCTACCGCGAAAGTTCGATTATGCCGCTCGCGATGAAGCCAACCGCAAGCTGGGCCGGGCAGGGGAGCAGTGGGTGATTGGCTACGAACAGCAACGCCTGACCGAGCTCGGCCACCCAGAGCTTTTTCAGCGGCTGGATTGGGTGTCCGACACCCAGGGAGACGGTGCGGGGTTCGACATCCTGTCGTTCGAAGAGGACGCCCATGAGCGCTTCATCGAGGTGAAAACCACCAATGGCGGGGTAGGCTCGTCTTTCTTGGTCAGCCACAACGAACTCGAATTCTCCAAGGAGGCGGGCGATCAATTCCATCTGTATCGCGTGTTCCAGTTTCGGGACGGTCCGCGCCTGTTCACGCTACCCGGCGACCTCAGCCAACATGTGCATCTCAAGCCGACGGACTACCGGGCGAGTTTCCGGAGTTTGGTGGGGTAAAGGCAGGGTTCTGTTGAGCCGAATGGCTGTGTGCGGCCGATTCTGTTGAAAAAGTAGCGGCCTCCCCATGCCGTTGGCAAAATTGCTTTGTCAGCGAGCGTGGGGGCGAACAGCATGATGGGACAGTTACCGGGAGGACAGCAGCGCCTGTTCTACTCGTTCAATCTGGAAGATCACGTCCCGGCCCAACATCTCCTGCGCAGCATCGACCAGTGCTTGGATCTCAGTGATCTACGTGCCTACCTGGCAGATTTCTATAGCCCCATCGGGCGTCCCTCGATTGACCCGGAGTTGATGGTGCGCATGCTGGTCGTCGGCTACTTGCTATGGCATTCGTTCCGAGCGGCGATTGTGCGAAGAGGTGCACCTGAACCTGGCCTATCGCTGGTTCTGCCGGTTGGGTCTGGAAGACGAAGTCCCCAATCACTCGACCTTCTCGAAGAATCGCCATGGGCGTTTTCGTGACAGCGATCTATTCCGCTGGTTATTCAATGAGGTGCTGCGGCGCTGCATGGCAGCCGGCCTAGTCAAGGGTGAAGGTTTCGCCGTCGACGCCAGCATCATTAAGGCGGATGCCAGCCGGCAACGTGGGGTGGCGGGAGATGAGGTCGATTGGAACGATCCAAAGCTCAGCAGCCGCGCAGTGCGCGAGTACCTCGAAGCCCTTGATGAAGAGGCGCTGGCTGAGGCTCTTCCCAAGAAAATTTCGCTCACTGATCCTCAGTCCCGTTGGACAGCAGCGCCAGGTGGCCCGGCCTTTTTTGCCTACTCCACGAATTACCTGATCGACACTGAGCACGGTGTGATCATGGACGTGGAAGCTACCCCGGCGCACCGTACCGCCGAAGTCGATTCGACTAGGACGATGGTCGAGCGTGTCGAGGCGCAGTTCGATCTCACACCGGAACGCCTTATCGGCGATACCGCTTATGGCACCGCCCCGATGCTGGCCTGGATGGTCGAAGAAAAGGACATCGAACCGCATGTGCCGGTGTGGGACAAGACCGAGCGCAAGGACGACAGCCTCTCCAGTAACGACTTTCACTGGAGTCAGGACGCCAATGAATATCGCTGCCCAGCCGGCAAACCGCTACGCAGTGAATGGCGCGCCTTCACCCAGCAAAGGTCGCGGGTAACTAAGGCCAAAACCGTCATTTACCGCTCCAGCCAAACCGACTGCGCCACCTGCCCGTTGAAAGCGAAATGCTGCCCCAACACGCCGAATCGGAAGATCGTCCGCAGCATCCATGAGGCTGCCCGCGACGTGGCTCGACGCATCGCCAAGACACCGGAGTACCTCGTCTCTCGCTGCGAACGAAAGAAGGTGGAGATGCTTTTCGCCCACCTCAAACGGATCATGAAACTCGACCGTTTACGACTGCGTGGCCTAACGGGTGCCACTGACGAATTCACCTTGGCTGCGATGGTGCAGAACCTGCGCCGCATGGCCAAGCTTTTGCCTCAAGGGCCACCGCTGACGGGATAGGTATGCCTGCTACGAGCAGAAACCCTCAAATTAACCCTTAAACCTGAGCAAGGACGCTCAGTGAAACGCCGGAAGGCAACTTGAAGTGGCTTGCAGCCACTTCGACAGCAGGCACACCTGATCGGCAGGCTGCCGCTAAAGCTACTTTTTCAACAGAATCGGCCGATTTGTGCCGGTCGTCAAGGACCGCTTCGGATCACTCTCAACCGGATCGCGGGCCAGCTGATTTGCTAAAACCCGCGCCAAACTCAACGAAGGATTTCGCATGATCCGTTTTTTTTGGCGATCACGCTCGGCCTGATGGTTGGCTGCTCGTCGAGTTCAAGTTCGATCTGATCAGTGAGCGGTAGCGCAAGTGGATCGCCTCAGCCAAGCAGCGTTGTTGCCGGCGGCCGGAAGAAAGCCTTGAACTAGTAGCGGAAAGGATGAAACTTTATTTTTACGATTCTCAGCATTTTCCAAGGTTGAGCGAAAATTAGGATGATACTTTAATGATTCCGGCCTCCATCCCCACAAAACGCTTGCAGATGGCAGAATTGAAATAAGTCATTGTTTTAAATGGTTTTTCAGGAATTGCTACGTTGCAGGGTCCTGTAGTTAGGATGACACTTTATTTTCCTCCCACAATCAAAGCATCCATCCATGCATTTGTGAAATCAGAACCCATTGAACGCATTGAGTTTGAAAAAAACTTGCTGAACTTAGGTATCGTGAACAATTATGAAAAATATATAGACTACAATAATTTGCTGTTTCACGTTTTGTTTAGCAAATGGATTAACAGTCCAGTTGACTTTGGATATTTTGTCGATCAAAACTTTTACGGTGCCAGCTAAGCTCACTCAAAACATCTACGGTGTAATACACCGTAAAAAGAATTGCACCTGGTACTTGCCACTAAAAAATGACAGTGAATGACATTTTGAGAGAAAAAAATTGTGGGGTAGTGCCTTTTCTACTCCTTTGAGAATTTTAATTATGACAATTCCGATACACCTAACAATAACTTCATATTTTTCTTTCTTGAACTAAGATTCAATAACTTAACTAATTTCTATTTCAATCATAAAATATGATATGTTGACCTTAAGAATAATTCATAAACTTTACTATGTTTGCTTTAAAAACAATTCATTTAGAAAAGAAAGTCTCAAACGAAAATCAAATTATTCTTTTATTTGATTTAGATTCATTCTGTCCATGTATGTACCCTATGCTGTACACCATGAAATTTCTTAGATTTCAAAGTATCTCTACGCAGCATGCAGATTTAATCGCAATAAAATTTTGGTATGAATTTTGGTTTGAAAAGTTTGCCACGTCCTTTTGTGAGTCGTTCTATTCGACATCCTATAATTTTGAGATCATTCAATGTGAAATTGATAATTTCATTGTTTACTTAGAAAATAATAAAAAACTTGAAAGTAATCTTATACGGCTAAGCAATTCAGAACATATTAATTACACAACAATTGGTCATAGAGTTAGATCCTTCTTAAAGTTTTACAACTTCTTGATTAATGAATACTTAAGCATGCAATCACAGCCACAACTTACGTTGAAGGAAATTCAAAAAATTAAAGAAAACTTGAATAAATATATGACAATAAAGAAAAAAATTATAAATAATTTTTCAAAAGCCAATAAGACAATTAAAAGTGAGATAAATCATAATTTTAAGAGCATGAATCAGGAAATGATTAAAGGATTGTATTCAGTCATTTCACCAAGTAACTCTAATAAATACAATGAATTAAATCCTTTTAGATCTAAAAATGTACAACTCAGAAACTTTCTGATCATACATCTCATGCTCAACTATGGTCTTAGAATTGGTGAGCTTATGCTACTAACAACCAACTCTATTAAAAAATCAATTCAGAATCATAGTTTTAGTTTAATTATTACAAATACAGATGATGAGTTCGATGATCGATCAAAAAAGCCAAAAATCAAAAATGAATATTCGTACCGAGTAATTAAACTGCAGGAACGAGACTACAGAATTCTTCAAATCTATATAAATGAAATCCGAAAAGAAATTCCTTCACATATCTTATTTACATCCTTAAAGCCTCCCTATTCTGCTTTAAGTTATGGTAATCCTCCCATAAATAACCGAAGTTAAAAGTAGAGGTTAAGCAGCCCTTAGAGGTGGCTTTCCTTTGTTAGCTTGATGTGGTCTTTCATGGTTGTAATGCCACAACCAGTTTGTTGCATAATCTTGTACTTCTTCCAGTGTGTCAAATAGATGCTTGCTTAGCCAGCTATAACGTATAGTCCGATTATAACGTTCAATATACGTAAGCGTCCGCTGAATCCC
>NZ_JAALGV010000094.1:0-150 GCF_011174875.1 Acinetobacter sp. GFQ9D191M | reverse complement strand
CCCAACGCCCAGGGACGCATCTGATTCTCGACCCAATTATTGCAAATAGGTAGATTGCCATCATCCAGATAGCGGCTTAAAGCTGGCCAACGCTTCAGAGTGTAATTGATGGCCTTGGCGGTGGGAGAACTCGATGGCACTGTCAGATGA
>NZ_JAALGV010000093.1:0-5525 GCF_011174875.1 Acinetobacter sp. GFQ9D191M | reverse complement strand
CAAACCCGGTACGGTTCACTAAGTTATTTTATTGAACATATATCGTACTTTATCTATCCGACTATTTGGACGACGGGGCTGGCAAACAGGTTCACCGGTAGTAACATGGTACCCTTTTAACTCTGTTAAACAAACACTACGTCCATTTGTAAAGAAAGTTAAATCACTACGATATTCTTGAATACACCGAGCAGGGATTTCTCCACTAAGAATGACCTCATTATTTTTCAATTGAGTGTCTACGATGTTCGCACAATATTTAGGAGCATCGTTGTATGCTCGTGAAAGATATTCCTGTGGCGCATAAATTTTAAAACTAAGATATGGCTCTAACAATTCTGTTCCAGCTTTTTTTAAGACTTGTTCCAATACAATAGGAGCAAGCATCCGAAAATCTGCTGGGGTACTAACAGGGCTATAGTATAAGCCATACTTAAAACAGATTTTACAATCCGTCACATTCCAACCATATAATCCTTGTTCGCAACCATAGCGTATCCCTTCCATAACTGCATTTTGAAATGATTGATTTAAGTATCCAAGAGAAACCGAGCTCTCATACTGCATTCCACTTCCCAACGGAAGCGGTGATACAGATAAACCAATGGAAGCCCAGAAAGGATTTGGCGGCACTTCGATGTGAATGGTATATTCTGCATTTTTTAACGGTCTCTCCATATAAATGACTGTAGGCTCTTTTAGTTCTATCTCCACATGATACTTTTCTTGCAACAGTGCACTAATCACTTCCATTTGTACTTTCCCTAAGAAAGAAAGTATAATTTCATGTGTCGTAGAATCCACGTAATATCGTAGAAGCGGATCACTATCTGAGATTTCCAAAAGGGCATCAAGCAACATTTCTCTCTGTTCAGGTTTACTCGGTTCAACAGTTGTTTGTAGTAGAGGGTGCGGATTTTCAATCTTTTTTCTCTGTGGCAATAGTTTTGTATCTCCAAGAACACTATTTAACTTCAAAAACTCATTTTGCAAAATAACAATTTCTCCAGAATAAGCTCTATCAATCTTACATAATTCACCATTTATTGAAGTATACATTTCTGTAACTTTTATTTTTTCTTTTTCTGATACTCTAACCGAATCTCGTAAATGTAGTACTCCACTATAAAGGCGTATATATGCAAGACGTTGTCTTTTTTTTGTATATTCAATTTTGAAAACATTTCCGCAAAGTTCAGACGGACCTCGATGTGTTGATGAATAAAATTTATTCGTAATCACTTCTATAAGGTTATCAATCCCTATATTGTTTTTTGCACTTCCGTGATAAACAGGGAACAGGGAACAATTATGAAATCTTATGCTTTCCTCTTGTTCGAGTTCCAATGCTTCTAATGATTTACCGGACATATATTTCTCTAAAAGGTCATCGTTTCCCTCTATTACCGTATCCCATTGTTCAGATTCGGTAAAGTTCGTCACACACATATTAGGATACAGTTCTACCTTCTGTTTGATTACAATTTCGGCAGAAAGTTTCTCTTTAATATCCTGATAAACCGTTGATAAATCAATTCCATTTTGGTCAATCTTATTGATAAAAAAGATTGTGGGAATCCCCATTTTCCTAAGTGCATGAAATAATATACGAGTTTGTGCTTGTACGCCATCTTTTGCAGAAATCAGTAGAATTGCCCCATCTAAAACTGATAATGAACGATATACTTCTGCTAAGAAATCCATATGTCCTGGCGTGTCTATGATGTTCACCTTCGTATTTTCCCACTGAAAAGAGGTTATTCCTGTCTGAATTGTAATTCCTCTCTGACGTTCTAAAAGCGTATTATCCGTCCTCGTTGTACCTTTGTCCACGCTTCCTAATTCTGTAATCGCTCCACTGTTATATAATAAGCTTTCTGTTAAGGTAGTTTTTCCTGCATCAACATGAGCTAAAACTCCAATATTAATAATTTTCATGTGATTTTCCTCCATTCAAAAACCCAAAAGGGCATAAAAATCCCAGTGATAAATACTTTTATCACTGGGATTTTTATGCATAACCATAGGTATACAAAGCATACAGATATTCTCTGGATACTTTAGAATCACATGATAAAGGTATTCTTAAACTGGGTACAAAAAACTAAGCCCTCCTAAAAAAGGACATCTAATTATGAACCGTCCCGGGATTGTCGGAGACCTAAAACTCTGAGACAATACCCTTATGAAAAGCAAACAATACCCAACAGAAGTTAAGAAAAGAGCCGTCGAATTACTGATTGAATCACAAAAAGATTATCCCTCATTATGGGCGGCTATCCAAGCCATCGCCCCCAAATTTGGCTGCACACCCGAAACCCTACGCTCATGGCATCAAAAGCACCTAGCTAAGCAAAATCCTGTGACCGTTAGCACTGAAAGCCAAGCGGCTCGTATCGCTGAGCTTGAGCGAGAAATCAGAGAACTCAAACAAGCGAACGAAATTATTCGAAAGGCAGCCGCTTTTTTCGCCCAGGCGGAGCTCGGCCGCCCACACAAGTGATGGTCAAATTCATTGATGATGAAAAAGAAAAATATGGGGTCGAGCCGATTTATAGAATACTGCCAATTGCCCCATCTAGCTACTATCGCGTCAAAGCTGAACAGGAAAACCCAGAGAAGCAAAGTCGACGCAAACAAAGCGACAAACACCTCATGGCACAAATCAAACAGATTTGGCAAGACAGTGGCTGTCGTTACGGCATTCGTAAAGTCTGGCACAAGCTTAAGCAAGATGGCATGCCAAAGCTTGGTCGCTGTACCGTTGAACGCCTTATGAAACAGCTAGGTATTCAAGGCGTATGGCGAGGCAAAGGCAAAATCACCACCAAACAGCGACCAGGACAACAAAGTCCCGATGATTTGGTCAAACGCAACTTTACTGCAGATAGCCCAAACAAGCTGTGGGTGGCTGACTTTACCTATATCAAGACCAAAACAGGCTGGGTCTATACCGCCTTTGTCATCGACGTATTCAAGCGAGTTATTGTGGGTTGGAAAGTATCGAATCATATGGACACTCAGCTAGTTCTAGATGCCCTAAATCAAGCATTAGACGCTAGAGGCAGACCAAGCGGAGTAATTCATCATTCTGATAAAGGTAGTCAGTATCTATCGATTAAGTACGGTGAACGGCTTAAACAATCGGGGCTTGCCGCATCAGTCGGCACGACAGGTGACTCTTATGATAATGCCCTAGCTGAAAGTGTGAATGGGCTATATAAAGCGGAGGTGATTGATTATTTGAAACAGGAATGGGATGGCGTAAATGATGTTGCGCTAGCAACCCTTGATTGGGTACACTGGTACAACCATGAACGATTGCATTCTACCAATGGATATGTATCGCCTGTTGATGCGGAAAATATCTACTATTGTTCATTAATTCCGTCAGGCTATGCTGCCTGACTCAAGCAAACCTGTCTCCGATAAAACCAGGACGGTTCACTTTTCCAGAACCAGATAAATAAATCAGTTGCCATTGGTTGGGGTAGCGTTGCTCCAACTCGTCAGCATAATCTTTAAGTTGATTCTTTTGATCAGATGCAAAAGGCTTATTCTCAATACATAATGCGTATTTTTCACCATGACAAAAAATCTCAATTAGGATATCCATCCTTCTTAAAGTATCTAAACGCCAATTTTTTTCTTCCAACTTAACGGTGATTTTAGACTGGTCTAAGTTAATTTTTTGCCAAGATTCATCTAATCCATTTTTTCTAAGTTCAATCCATTTTTTGATAAAAAGATAATCTTGTCCGTGACTACCTTGAGGATCTAGTAGGTCAGCTAGGATATTACTTAGTATTAATTCATCTGTGCGAAAATAGCTAAAGATGGAAAACTTTGGAGCTAGAAGATTTTTATATCGATTTAAAAATAAAGAATTTACTTTTTTTTCTTGAACAACCTCATCTAATAAATTAAGTAAAACTTTTGATTGCATACTTTCCCCTTGTTATTTAACTTATTAAAATATTTGCAAAAATTTATTAATAATTGGAACCTATTTTATATGAATCGGATTACATTAGTACATGGGGATATTACTACCTTATCTGTAGATGCTATTGTGAATCCAGCTAATAAATCATTACTTGGTGGTGGTGGACTAGATGGAAAGATCCATAAAAAAGCAGGATCTTTAATGAAATCAGAGTGCATTCAGATTAATCAAGAAAAAGGTGGATGTGCTGTTGGAAATGCGGAAGTAACGACAGCTGGAAATTTACCTGCAAAATATCTGATTCATGCTGTTCCACCTAGATGGTTAGGCGGTGAAAAAAATGAACCTCAACTCTTATGTAATGCTTATAGCAATGCACTTTTGAAAGCTAATCAGGTTCAAGCAAAAACAGTGTCATTTCCAAATTTAGGAACAGGGATTTATAAGTATCCATTACAGCAGGCAGCTGAATTTGCAATTGGATCTATCATGATGACATTACCCTCATGTGAAGCCGTAGATGAAGTGTTTTTTGTATGTTATGAGAAAGATAATTATGAAATATATAAGGAAATTCTAGAAAATCTCTATGATGAAAATATTCAGATAGAGATTACAGCTATAGCCAAATAGTGTCTTCAACCTATTAATTCCAAGTCATGTATGAAGCCAAAGAAGAAATAATTTATTATTGAGTTTCGCTAAAATTAACATAGTACATGTTATACGAAGTCAAAAATGGGAGCGTAAGCTCCCATTTTTATTGATGATTTTTTAATTCTTTCAGCATAGCATCTCGCAGAATTTCATTCATCCTAGTTTGATAGCCTTTGCCTTGAGCTTTAAACCATGCAAGTACATCAGCATCTAAACGAATGGAAGTCTGTTGCTTCACTGGGCGATAGAATCGATTATGGCGTACAGCATTGCTCCAGTCGGTAATTTCAGGCATATCTGAGAGATCTAGCTGATCGTCAGGAACCGTTCCCTTAGCAAGCAAGCGTTGAATTTCAGCATCTTGCTTGTCGCTGAATTTTTCATTCAGTTCTTTGCGTGAGTATCTAACCATGCTCATATCTATCTCGCTCCGCCTTAGTGACTTGTCTTGCACTAATGATTCGTATGATTTCACAGTCATCTTCATCAAAGATGGTGTGAGCTACTAACATCATTAGTACGCCTTTTACTTTTCCAATGGTTTGCCAACGTTCTTCACCATCGGTATGTCTGTCCTGGATTGAGATCCTTAATGGATCATCAAAAACAAGGCTTGCCGTTTCGAAAGAAACATCGTGCTTTTTCTGATTCTTTCGATTCTTTGCCTCATCCCATTCGAAATACTGTTCCATAAAAAACATTCAAATTTGTATATACAATAATGTATCACAAAATTGTATCACTCAACATAATTGGTGTAATTTTTAGTCAAAATTATTGGCAAAACATTCCAAAACTGCTCATAAAAAAGCCGACTTGTTTCAAAGTCGGCTTTTTTTGCATTTTGGGATTTTTCTGATATTAATAAGTTGTTGATATTTATATTAATATACAAGTGTACTTCGTATAACCACCATTATGT
>NZ_JAALGV010000092.1:0-37795 GCF_011174875.1 Acinetobacter sp. GFQ9D191M | reverse complement strand
GGTATCTCATCTCCTAAAAGGCGAGGGAACGTCCATGATTGATTTAATAATGATTAGAATCCAAAAGCTAAGCTTCAGCCGGCTGCTCCAACTTCTTTAATTTCATATCAAAAATAAATGGCCCAAACGGCAGAATCGAAGCGATCAAACCCAGTATAAACATACTCAGAGACCATTTCTGTTTTTCGCAGACTGCAAATAACACCACAAGAAAAAGCACGAAAAGAACGCCGTGACCCATACCGATATATTTCACCAGAATCGGGTTATCCATCATGTACTTAACCGGCATCGCAATAAATAACAGCAGCAGAAATGAAATACCTTCAAGCAATCCAACCAGACGTAAAGTTTTAATATTCACGCGCACTCACTCTTCTATGTTCTATTCAATCAGGCTTGAGTGTACCCAATCTGCCGATTTAAGCAAAATGAAATTTATAGAATAAAATGAATTATTTTAAATACTTATATCCTAGTGCTCCGCTTGGTTATTTGATTTCAACTGCCAGTAATTGCTGTCTTAGAGACAATAATTCAGGCAAGGTTTCCAGTAACAGACTGATCTGTTTAAGTACCAGCAGCAGGTGGGTGGAAATATGTTCCTGCTGACTCAGTTGCCGGATTTCTGCCAATTGGCCTTGAATGTCCTGCTGCGGTACATTTTCAGGATTTGACAGGGCATTAGTTAAAGTCTGCTGACAGGCAGAAAGCAGTTGCAGAATTTGCGGATCAGATACCTGTTCACGATGGCTACCCAATGCGGAAATATAACTGAGCTGACTGTGGCTATAAACCAGATAACGGAAGGCATTGCGAATCAGCACCGGATCTGGATTCGGTTCGGTACTTAGACTGGAAATCATATTGGAAAGGTCAATCTGGGCATTGTGGGCCAAACGACGTGCTGTCCGATAAGCAATGCTGTTATTTTTGCCATGCTGATATTGCTCCAGAATAGCCAGTAAATAGTTCAGCGTCGCTTGGGAGGATTTTTTGATATTGCTGGAAATATTACGGAAATTCCAATCCGGCCAGATACAACTGACCGCCAGCCAGGCAATCAGACAGCCAATTAGGGTATCGATAATTCTCGGCAGAATGACAGCATAGCCTGCGCCTTTCAGATTAAAAATCAGCAGTACCACCAAGGTTGCCATCAATGTGGCCATAGCATATTTCTTGGAGCGCAAATAGAAAAAACCGACACCGAAAATAACTGTGAGCAGCAATTGGCCTTCAATACTCGGCACAAAATACAGGATCGGAATTCCCAGGATGACGCCGAGCAATGTACCTAAAGTCCGCAGTTTTAAACGGCTTTTGGTAGCGAAATAACTGATCTGGCAGACAAACAGACTGGTCAGCAATATCCAGTAGCCATTTTTGGCAAAGGGTAATAGGGAAATGGCATAGCCAACCAGAAAGACCAAAGCGATCCGTACCGCATGACGAAACAGCGCCGATTGCGGTCCCAAATGGGGTTTTAATTTCAGCCAGAAATCCGCAGGTCCACGCAGATCATCATCAAACAGGCTGGAATCATCAAAATACTTTGGATAATCTGGACGGTAAATGGCTTGTCCATCCTGCAAATGTTGCAGCTGTTCATGCACACTCAGCAGATTGCTCAGAATGAGCTGTAAGTTTTTCACTTCAATATTCTGGGGGTGTTGCGCAATCCAGTCCTGCATAGAGGCTTCTAATGCTTTGAGTGCCAGTTGATGCTGTTCAGGAAGTTGATAAGTTTCATTACGCAATACGCAAGTAGCCAACTGCTGGCAGGCAAGCGCCTGCAAGTGAATATTTTTCTGAATCCGAAAGATCAGATCGGTACGGCTAAAATGCTGGTGAATCTGCTCGTAATGCAGATAGTTAGCAGTTGCCTGCTCATGAATATCCTGAGTCAGAAAATAAAGATTCAGCCAGTAAATAGTTTTATGATTTGGGCGCGAGGCTTTGAGTCGGGTCAGTAAAGAATCTTTGGTGCGGTTAAAGCTTTCAATGACTTGGGTATTTTTTAAGGAAAGTTCATAAAGCAGCGGTTCGACATTATTCTGATTATCGGGATCAAATAATTTGGCTTTGGTCGATAGCAGCTCTGCCATCTGTTGCAGGTTGATGGACAGATTTTCCTGAACCTGTAAAGTTGGACGAATCAGATAAAATAGGATAGAAGTCAGGCCATACCACAGCACACCAACTACAAAATACAGCGGCTGTTCGTACCAGTGCGCATATTCTCCCAAGCCAAACATGGTGTAAATGGACAGCAATACAGTGCCAAATGAAATGGTGGCATAACGCTGTCCCAAAGCCCCCATTAAGATAAATACGGCACTAGAAAGTGATAGCCAGAGTGCAAACCAGATTTTATAGGGATGCAGAAATTCCAGCATGCTACTGACCGCAAAAAACAGCAGCATGACCAGCCCCAGATTGCGTAGCCTTAAACTTAAACGGTCATCAAAATCGGTCAGGGCGGTGGCAATTGCCCCTAAAGTGACCGGAACAATCAAAGTCTCATAGCCGAGAAGCTTTAGACCAAAAGTCGTTCCTGAAAGCACAATGAACATCTGCAAACAGTAAGTCATCAAGGCACTGGACTGAAAAGGCAACAGGGCTTTTTTAAGTATGTGCTGAAGAGGATGCAATATGGAATCTGAGCTATTCACAAGAATATGATCCGTGGTATTTGACTGCCGGTTTTGAATGCAATTTAAGCGCCAATTTCAAAAGAAATATCTACTAAAAAACGGGCAAGAAGCCCGTTTTTGAATGCTAATAATCTGTAATAAATCAGATTACGCCACATGCAATACGTTCACCGCCACCGCCTAATGGCTGCGGTTCATCTGAATAGTTATCACCGCCTGCATGGACCATGATGGCACGACCTTGAACATCTGCCAGTTTCAGGCGTGGCGCAAGTAGAGTCACACGTGCTGTACCATCAGTGTTTACTTTAAGGGCTGGTAAATCACCCAGATGACCCGTCACGGGCGTGCCATGATGAGGTGCCTGATTCGGGTTGTAGTGACTGCCGGCAGCAAGTGCAGCACCTGGTTTGCCATCTTTTTCACCCGGTGCACATGAACCATTTTCATGAATGTGGAAACCACGCTCACCCGCAGGAAGCTGTTTCAGATTAGTACGAATCACCAGGCCAGCCGGACTGTCACTCAATAATACGGTACCAATCGATTCACCGACGCCCTGTGCAGAGACTGCATTCAGGGTCACGGCTTTAACATTTTCAGTCGAAGTAGAGGTTGAAGCGCAACCGGTAAAAAGTGCGGCACTGACTGCGCACAAAGCTGTAAGTTTAAACAATGAAGACATAATTATCACACCTTGATCTTTATTCTGCTTTTCGGAATCTATTGAAACAGAGCAAGACCAAAAGCACTATGGAAAATCAGTACTTAAATGTTTTAATTTGTTTAAGCCAGTCAGTCTTGTGATTTCGGTGTCTTGTTGCGGCGCAGACGGAATTTTTTCTTCGGTTCAACCTCATGCGCCATAGTGGCTTTAGGCATCATCAAAGGTTCATTCAGGTTGCTTTCATGTAGCCATTCACGCCAGATGGCCAGTAGTACGGCCAGAATCACCGGTCCAATAAAGACACCGACCAGACCAAAACTGGCAATGCCACCCAAGACACCAAACATGATCAACAGGAATGGAATTTGTGTTGCGCCTGAAATGACCAGTGGACGAATCACGTTATCCGCTGTACTCACAATACAGACACCCCAGACCATGACGCCAACGGCTTCAATAGTCTGTCCTTGCGAGAATAGCCATAGCGAAACTGCACCATAAGCAACCGGAGGGCCAAAAGGAATTAAGGCAAAAATAAAGGTGATAATGGTCAGTACCATCGGGTTCGGTACGCCAGCTACAAAGTAGCTGATACCTGCCAGCAAAGACTGGGCAATCGCTGTTAAGCCTACCCCATAGACCACCGCACGTGTGGTATCTGAAATTGTCGCCAGATAATGGTGAATACGTGGACCGACTACCATCTCAAAGGCTTTACGCACCTGATTCAGAATGGTATGTCCATCACGGTAGAAGAAGAATAACGACAGCACAGCAAAACACAGCTTGAAGACGTTTTTACTGATTTCATTCAGTACGACTTTACCATAATTCAGATGACCCTGAATCCAGGCTGAAATGGTCTGTGCAATACTGTTTGGATCGGCATTTATCTCATTCAGGGTGCGGGTAATTTCCTTACCTACAAGTGGCAGGCCGCGAATAAAATCTGGAACGCTGAGATGACCTGAGAATACCTGTTTCTGCAATTCAAAATACAGGTTCCGGCCTTCGTGTTGCAGCATAAAAATGGCAAAGATAAAAGGCAAACCAAATACCAGAATCACACCCAGAATCATAATGGTCGCACTCAGTGTCGGCCGATTGCCACTCATTCTTAAGATCGACTGATACAGCGGCCAGGTCATGTACGCAATAATGGCTGCCCAAACTACAGGAATGATGAAATACTTGAGTATGTGAAAACTCAAAAAAATCAGAATGAAAAATAGTCCAAATAATAAGACTTTTTGTAGTGTAGGCGCGTACTGTTGCACTGAATTTAGAAGCTCATTTTTTTAGGTCGTGTCAGGCATATTAACTGAAAAAAAAGCGATCGAAAACGATAGTGCAGGAAGTAGTACGATTATTTTCCCAAGAATAAAAAGAAGAGGCTAAAAATAACAGAACTAGAACCATTGGCTTGGATCGTCAATAATGGCATTCAATAAAGGTTGCCATTGATCCTGTAATTCACGGTACATCTTCTGCTGTTTATCAAAAATAGACAGGCCTTGCATGGCCAGTCGGCTATAGGGTGCACGTTCAGAAATCCAGGTAACCGGTTGCTGATCAATTTTATTAAAGAATTGCTGAATGTCCTGATTACTGGCTGCATTAGGTTTGGTGCGGTTAGCGAGGAGCAGAATTTCAACCTTGCCTTTACGGATACGTTTAATATCCTGCAAATGTTTGAGAAAACGGCGCGTAGAATCAATATCAAAAAAAGAAGGCTGCAGCGGGATAATGATGGCATCCGCTTCACTAATTAGCTGTTCGGCATGATCTTCAGTCAGCGCTCCGGGTGCATCGATAATCAGATATTCCAAGTTTTTAGGCGCATCCCCAATCGATTTGGCATTCCGCCAGTCCAGACTCTGAATCGGCGCGGCATCTTTTGGGCGATGTTTCAGCCATTGCAAGGTCGATTTCTGGCTGTCCGCATCAGCCAGAGCAACTTTATAACCCTTTTGTGCCAGGGCAGCTGCCAGGCTAATCGCAGTAATGGTTTTACCACAGCCACCTTTCTGATTTGCAACTAAAATAGTTTTCATGACCCGGGATGATTTAATTCTGCTCCCGCCTAGCATATCATTCTTTGCAGGCTTACTGGATGGCAGACCCTTTCAACTTCAGTCGAAGGTAGGCAGCAAAATAAAGCAGATTAGGAAGATTGAATGTCCATTGGAATGGCTATGCTGATTGGTGCCTGTATTGGAGTGGTTTTAACTACCCTGATTCTGGGCCAGACGCGAAATGGTCGAATTAAAGCAGAATATGAACAATATATTGCCGAGCTGGAGCTGGAACATCAGCAAGCTTTAGTCGCTGCACAAAAACGCAGTGTAAATACCAGTCGCGCGGTACTCAAAGGCAAAATGGCCGAGCAGTTGGCACCGATCATGCCAGAGTTTCAATATCTACCTAGTGATGCCAAATTTTTAGGCGATCCGGTGGATTATGTAGTCTTTGATGGTTATACCGATTTTCGTGATGGTGAAGGACTGGCAGAAGATATTGAAGTGGTTTTGATTGATATTAAAAGTGGTGGTGCACGTCTGACCAAAGGCCAGATGGCAATTGCTCAAGCCATTCAGGAAGGACGGGTACGTTTTGAGACCATCCGGATTGATTTTGAAGACTGAAGGACAGCAAGCTTCAACGCTACACTATGGATAAACTGATTATTGCCGCAGCACTGTTTGCGCTTGGACTATGGATCTGGTCGGAATACTTTCGGGCGATCCCGAATCTGGAGCAGGCCGGGGTACTCAAAAATTTTCAGGTAGAATCGATTGAGCCGCATCAGGCTGAATATCGCGTACTGGCTAAACAGTATTATGGGCCTGAGCGCCGTACCATTCATCCAGCCAGTCCGGTGGTGGGAAGTTTTAATGATCTGGCCTATGTCAGTAATATTGATCTGTTACTAGCAGTACCGGAAGTATCCAGTGCTGTATTTAAACCATTCAAGCTTGAGCAGGACAGGCGTTGTTTTAATATGACCGCTACAGACGCACAAGCCAATCCTGCGAACATTCAACCTCATTTGCTGAACCTGGGTGTGATTGCCGCCAGCGAAGCTGTTGCCAATAAGGTTCGCCGTTTAAAAGCAGATCAGCGGATCTGGCTGCAAGGTGACTGGGTACAGGTCAAATTAGCGACCAGCCAGCAAGAATTTCAGGTTGGAAAAAGCAATCCAAAATCAGCCCAATGCCGCCTGTTTAGAATAACTGATTTAAAAGTGCTGGATTAAAGCGGTTTATGCGCTCTAGCTAACAGCATACGCTGGCCAATCTTTGGAATACCTTCTGCATCGATATAATGAACTTCATCCAGTTCAAACCCAGCCTCTAAAAGAGCGGTTTCAATATCCCGGTTAAGATGACAGCCATCTGCCACTTTCTTCTGAATCGGGGTGAGTAAATGCTGTAAGCGCTGAATGTTGAGATGCTCTCGGTTTAACACATGCTCAACCAGATGAAAATGGCCGCCTGGCTTCAGAACCCGGTAAATTTCATGCAGACTTTGATGCAGATCCGGAATACTGCATAAGGTCCAGGTTGATACGATATTTTCCAGACTATTTTCTGCGAAAGGCAGGGCTTCTGCACGAGACTGAATCTGTTCGACCGCAAAAGGACTTTGACTGATACGCTGCTCAGCCAGTTTAAAAATGTCCGAGTTAGGTTCCAGTGCATAGACTTTATCGACGGCCTGATAAAAAGGCAGATTCAATCCTGTACCAAAGCCAATTTCCAGGACTTCACCTGTAATAGGCAATAATAATTCGCGGCGTAAATCCATCAGGGATGGGGTCTGCATGACCTGATTTAGCAAATGTGGAAAAATATGTTGTTGATAGAATTTATACAGCATGGTCGCATTCAAATGATTCTTAGACAGGCTTAGATTAACCGAAAATAATCAGATTAGCTAAAGCCCTCCGCTCACCAAAATTGATCAACTTGTTACTAATTTCAACTATTTATTCATTAAAAAAATCGTACTATCAAGCAAGATATTCTTGAAAAGATTTGATGGAATAAAGACAGAATTATGTTCAAATATCTTCGATACTATGCTTTGGCGGCCAGTCTTTTACTACCGCTTTATGGTCACACTTCTGTAGACCATAATGTTGCCAAAGGACTGCCACCGATGGCCAAAGATCAATCCATTTCAGTCTTGCAGCCGTTTAAAGGCGATTTCCGCATTCTGGGATCAAAAATTTATACTGACGACGAGCAGGCCAAGTTCTCTCCGATCGATTATGCGGTGAGTTGGGGTCTTTTTGCGCAACCTGAAATTGCCCGCCACATTACGGTCAATCAGTATAACCGTTACCTGAACTGGAAAATGGATCGCGTGCCAGTGCCTATTGAACAGGCTAAACAGATGGTATCCAATATGCACATCATCCCTGCCAATCCACAAATTGCCAAAGCAATTAAACAGGTAAAACGGGGTGACCTGGTGCGTTTGCAAGGGGAACTGGTGGAAGTACGTGATAAAGACCTCGTCTGGAAATCCTCTTTAACTCCAACCGATACCGGTGATGGCGCTTGTGAAGTGTTTCGGGTCAGCTCAATCAAGTGGATTGAGAAAGTGGGTAAAGGTTAAAACTGGAAAACTTATGGCTTTCTGAAAGGTGTGCTCGGGTGATTCTGAGTGGTTTGGCTTTCTTGATATTTAATTTATTTTAAACCTATAGTTTTTCATTTTTAAAGTGAACTACTTCTTCCAAAAAATAATTTTAATCTTAAATATGAATGTCATTTTGTTCTGTTATTTTGATATAAAAAACCGCCAGAAATAGGCGGTTTTTTATTTTAAAGACATGCTTATTTGGCAACCAGTGCTTCACTTTCAAAGGCAATGCCATCCCAGCCATTTTGCATGAACTGGCGGATATTCTGGTGATCCGTTGCTTCTGGTGTGGCCAGTACAGCCGCATAGTGTTCTGCAAACAGGCTCAAGGTTTGTGCCTGATCCAAACCATTCAGTTTGGCAAATGAAAATACTTTGGCACTGCCTTGGTTTTCAGTGGCAGCATTAGCCTGTTGACCATTTTTAAAAGCAGTTGGTGTATGAGCATAGCGCGCATCGATATATGCAATTACATCTGCAAATTTAGCTTCGCCCGCAGCCAATTGAACCAGTAATTCCTGAGCCATGTGGATTCCCTCTAGACTTAAATCAATTTGAATGGCGTCGAATATACCAATTTTTTGGCAAAGATCCATGTTCATTCTGCAATTTTAGGTGCATGATGTTATTCATTATTCTCGTCCCACATGGTGGCTGAGAAAAGGTTTAAGATCGAATAAAGACGGAGTAGACATGAACTGGCTTTTGGTGGCAATGGGCGGCGCGATCGGGGCAACACTGCGTTATGGAGCAGGAATGTTGATTGCCAAGCCACAGATGCTATTTCCGTGGCCGACCTGGTGGACCAATATTATAGGCTGTCTGTGTGCCGGGATTTTCTTTGCCCTTAGCCAGAAATACAGTTTCCTGCAAACTGAAGCACGGCTATTTTTGATGGTAGGCATCTTGGGCGGCTTTACGACTTTTTCCAGTTTTGGCCTAGAAACTTTTCAGCTGCTTAAGCAGGGTGCAGTCACGATTGCCCTCAGTTATGTGATCTCTAGTGTGATTGTCGGAGTATTGATGCTGGGTGTGGGCTTCTATTTAACTCAGCTGGCTTTAGCGCAGGCATAAAAAAGTCAGGAAATTGGAGGTAATTTCCTGACATAAACCGCGATTTAAATTGAGAGTAAAAATCGGAGGTTTTAAGTTTAACCACGTTTAAAACGGGCAAAACGTTTGTTAAAGCTCGCTACGCGACCTTCATTACTGGTTTGACGTTGCTCACCGGTATAAAACGGATGTGAAGCACTCGAAATATCCAGGGTGACATAAGGATAGGTCTTACCTTCATATTCCTTGGTCTGGCTAGAAGTCATGGTGCTGCCAATCACGAAGTAGGCATCAGCATTGGTGTCATGAAATAAAACTTCTCGATATTCGGGATGAATGTCTGGACGCATCGTAATATTCCTCTTGTAATTTAAGAGTAATGTTATAATGTAACATTTGATATTTCAAGTGAAGTAGGGTTACAGCTTGTAAGCTTATTACTTCAACTTAACTGCGACTTGGCACGATTTCTTCAAATACATCACTCAAATCATCATGTACTTTCAAATGAATCAAGTTCCAGTATTGTCCGGAAATAGTACGGTTCACCATCAGGGTATCTGGCGACGGTTTGAATACATCCCAATATTTCAGAGAAGGTTTGAGCAATTCCATTCCATCATGATGTGCTGAGTTTTTAGCAAAATCATAATTAGTGGTTAAAGGACGCATCAGCACTTCTAGCCATTGTTCATACAGATCGGCCGGGAATTTTCCGGTTTCTGTCAGGGTATGCAAGGCATCCAGTTGCTGTTCAATGGTCGAAATATCCTTGTCACGGGCTGCATGGATCAACTCTTTGAAATGAGTAATGATCTCGGTAGAAAGCGTTTTAACACCGCCGTAATCGTAAATAATCACCGAGCCATCTTCACGGAAGGCAAAGTTCCCTGGATGCGGATCACAATGGAAACGTTTCAGATAGAAAATTTCCTGACCAATCGCACGGAATAAACGGCGGCCTAGGGCATTACGGGTTTCTAGCGGCCATTGGCTGGCTGTTTCCATACTTTCACCCTGTTCCAAGCTTAGGGTCAGAATATGGCGGGAAGAATATTCACTAAATACTTTCGGAATCACAATTTGGTGATCGAGCGATTCATGAAAGGCACGTGCCACTTCCAGATTCTGAGCTTCAATTTCATAATTGAGTTCATTGTCCAGACTATGCTGGATTTCCTTGAATAGCTGATCCTGCAATTTGCGGTCAATTTTTAGTACACCCATCAAACGCAAGGCCAGACGAACCTGTTTCAGGTCACTTTCACAGGCTTCTTCCACTCCCGGATATTGCACCTTGACCACAACCTGCTGACCATCGGGTAGCGTCGCTTTATGCACCTGTCCGATCGAGGCTGCGGCAAAAGGCTGCTCATCAAACTGCTGGAATAGGTCCTGCAAAGATTTACCTAATTCTTTTTCAACCTGTGACTGAATCTCTTTAAATGGCATCGGGGGAGCCTGACGCTGCAATTTGGAAATGGCTCGAGCAACTTCAGGCGGGAAAATATCTTTATATTGTGAGGCAATCTGGCCGACTTTCATCACCGCACCTTTCATTTCCCCCAAGGTATCAGCAATCTGTACTCCAATATCCTGAAATAATTTACTGCGTGCAGCATTTTTCTGCTCTTCATCCGCAGTTAAATTTTTAATCGAATTGGATAGGGTTTTACTTGCAATACTTGCGGTCATTCCAGCCAATTTCATAAAGCGGCGACCAGGCGTTCGAGCCGTTTTTGCCATGCGAGATTCCTCAAAATCACCATTTTTATGGGTGTATTTGATCATAGGTGACAAACTATAAATTGCCTATATTTAATTGTAGATGTTATGTTGCAAAGCTTCTCAAAGTATTCATATTTGCTTGATATTGTTCATTTGATTTATGCAATTTTTAAACCAACTCGGCGTATGTACGGCAGTTTTTAAATCAATTATTTAATTATTCTGGAGAGAGCAAAGCATGATTTTTAAGTGCCTTTCCATGATGAAAGTCTTAAAATAATCGCATCTCAAGATCAAGAAATTTCAATGAAAGTCTATCGATATTTTACTGGTAAAGATGATGTGAATTTTTGTGCCCGTGTGACCAAGGCACTCAATGAAGGCTATGAACTTTATGGTGCACCGACCATGACCTTTAATGGAATAGATGTCATTGTCGGGCAAGTGGTGATTAAGGAAGTGGCGGATGAGTCGGAAATTCCACAGGGATTAAAAGATGCATTAAATCAGTAATTCAATGCATCTTTTTAAATAATAAGAGAATTAGGCACGCTGGCTTAAACGTTTGTTATTGCCATAAAGTCGTGCCAGCAATAAAACACAGGCCACGCTTAGACCGACAATCAGTCCGACCCAGACGCCTGCCGCACCCATATCTCCAAAACGGGATAGATAAACCCCTACAGGAAAGGCAATCACCCAATAGGCAATCATGGTGATCCACATGGGACCTTTGGTATCCTGCATGCCGCGTAAGCAACCTGCAGCACTGATCTGCCAGGCATCCATCAGCTGATAGGCCACAGCAAAGAGCACCAGATAAAGCGCAATCTGGGTCACCATAGGATCAGAGGTATAAAGCGCTACGATTTCACTACGGAACACCCAGAGTAATAACATGATGAGCAGAGCCAAAATCGTCGCGGTCATCAGACCTAAGCCTTGCACTCTACGCATGGCATCCCAGTTCTGTTCACCATAATAAGTTCCCACCCGAATGGTTAGTGCAATGGCGAGAGACATCGGAATCATGAACAGCTGTGAGGTAACAGAAATAGCAATCTGGTGAGCGGCCACAATGGTTTCACCCAATGGGCTCAAGACTATCGCTGCGGTACTAAAAATACTCACTTCAAAGAAAATTGCCAGTCCGATCGGAAAGCCCAGCTTTAAAATCCGTTTCAGCCAATATCCGTTCAGCTTTTCCCAGTGACTAAATGGCTGACTACTTTGATAAACCCGATTTTTAAAAATATACAGCGCCAAGCTGAATACCATTAACCATTGCAGAATTGCTGTGGCAAAACCACAACCGGCACTGCCCAGTGCCGGAATAGGGCCAACTCCATACATAAAAATGAAGTTTAATGGAACCAAAAGCAGTAGCGCCATGAGGCTAATAGCAGTGACCGGACGTGGATAACCAATGGCTTCAGAATAACCACGTAAAGCCGCATACATGGTCACAGCAGGCATACCAAAGCCGATGGCATGTAGGAACAGACCAGCCTTAGGTTGCAAGCTTTCTGGGACACCTAGTAAAGGTAAAGAGAGGGGCAAAACTTGTAAAACCAGACCCGCAATCACCCCAAGGATGAATGCGACCCATAATGATTGTCGCGCAATTGTGGCAATTTTCTCAGGTGTACGTGCACCTTTAGCTTCAGCGACTAGAGGCGTGGTGGCGATCATGATGCCACTGAAGAGTAGCATGACTGGAATCCAGAGGCCGACACCAACCGCAATCGCTGCCAGATCAGTTGGTGAGAGACGCCCGGCCATAATGGTATCAATCAGGCCCAAACCTGCCTGGGAGAATTGTGTGACCAGAATGGGCAACATCAGATGGAACAGCTGTTTTAATTCATAACGACGGGTTGTGGCTGTCAAAACATTCGACACAAAAATTACTCATTAGTGATCATGTGCTTAGAGATAAGGTTTAGCGTTGTAAAGTGAGAAGCACACCAATAAAAATCACCACGCCACCTAAAAGACGTTGCCAGTTCACCGGCATTTTTTCATTGCCCAGCAGACCAAACTGATCGACGATCATGGACATCACCATCTGACCAAAAATAATCATTCCAGTCAGTGTCAGGAAGCCCATTTTGGGAGCAGCATAAATGCTCATGCTAATTGCATAAACACCCAAAAATCCACCTAACCAGAGATACCAGGGAACTGCCATCAGCTCCTGTAAGCCTGGTTTGGGATGTGACTGAAATAGCACGATGCCGGCAAGCACTATTGTACCAATCAAAAAGGAAAAAAATGCAGCTTGAATAGGAGAATATAAATATTCTTTTAACTGGGTATTAATAGCCGTCTGTAAGGTCAGCAAGACCCCGATTGCAAAGACCAAAGGCAGTAAAATGAGGAGCTGGGAAGATATTTTCATAATTTTAACTATCTAATTCTATTTAAATTTTTAGGCATTAGGCGATGGCGATTTTAATTTTAGCAGTGTTGTTGCCGAGTCATGTTAAAATTACGCTAGATCTTGTAGTTGTTTTTGAGTAGTTCTTTGGCTGAATTGAATCCTGCACTTATTCCCTTATCCCTGTATATTCATATGCCGTGGTGTGTACGTAAATGTCCGTATTGTGACTTTAACTCGCATGCCGTGCCTGATGGGGAGTTGTCTCTCGAGCTGGAGCGGGAATATCTGCATGCGCTGGTAGAGGACTTTAAAACTCAGGTTGATTTTGCCCAAGGCCGTTCGATTCATAGTGTATTTATCGGAGGGGGAACGCCATCACTGATCTCTGCTGCAGGTTATCAGTGGCTGTTTACCGAACTGAAAGCACTGATTCCTTTTGAAGAGAATTGTGAAATCACACTGGAAGCCAATCCAGGTACGGTGGAGCATGATCCATTTGCTGGCTATTTAGCAGCTGGTATTAATCGTCTTTCTATTGGCGTGCAAAGTTTTAATACCGAGCATCTGAAAAAGCTGGGCCGAATCCATAGCAATGAAGATGCGATCTCGGCGATTGGCCTGGCGCGTGATGCTGGTTTTCAACGGATTAATGTGGATTTGATGCATGGCTTACCTGAACAGACACTAGAGCAGGCACTCAATGACCTGAAACTGGCAGTCGAGAATGGTGCTACGCATATTTCCTGGTATCAGTTAACTATTGAGCCGAATACTGTGTTTTTCCGTACTCAGCCGATTTTACCGGTCGATGAAGTACTGGAAGAGATTCAGGAACAGGGCGAGGCTTATTTAAAAGCCAATGGCTTTATCAATTATGAAGTCTCTGCCTGGCGTGAAGAATTACCATCGGCACATAACCTGAATTACTGGCAATTTGGTGATTATCTGGCCATTGGAGCAGGGGCGCATGGCAAAGTGACTCAACCGGATGGTGTTTACCGTTTCCAGAAAACCCGTTTGCCCAAAGACTATTTAGCCAAAGTGCCAGCAGAACATTTGCAGTTTAAGCGCATCGAAGCGGCAGATATGCCGTTTGAATTTATGATGAATGCCTTACGTTTAAATGAGGGTGTGGAAGCGAAGCTTTATCTTGAGCGAACAGGCTATAGTCTGGATACACTGGATGAATTGCTGACTTCATTGCGCCAACGTCAATTAATGGTAGAAGATACAGAACGTCTGGCATGTACTGAGCAAGGTCACATCTTTTTAAACTCTGTGCTGGAAGAGTTTCTTTAATTGCCTAATCTATCCGAATAATTAATCCAGTTTAAAAAGAAAAAGCCCGATGAGTTACATCGGGCTTTTTCTTCTCTCTCCACTATGCATTTAAGCCATTCGGATTAACGATACTTAGGTGGCAACTTGTGATGCGGGCCATTGTGATGATTTTTGTTGAAGAAGCCCTTATGGTCTTTCTTGCCAAATTTATCATGACGATCATGCTGGTTAAAATGCGCTTTAGGAGGTGCTTTATGGAAACCCCCTTTATGCGGCATTGGTTTCTTATCAAAATGATGCGCTGATGGCGTTGGATGACGATGATCCGGTCCAGGAGCCGCCATTGCTGACATGGTAGCTGTTGTTGCGATCAAGCCAATCATTAAAGAAGAAACTAGTTTTTTCATGATCATACTCATATTTATTCAATGAGTTCATCATAGGAGTCAGTGATGTAGGGAAAATGGAGCTATAGACAAGACTTTTGTAAATTCTAGGATTTCTTTAAACTTTTTATTTAAGTAATTAATAAATAATATTTTTAATTAAAACTTCTATATTTTTATGGGCAATTTTTGATTTTAAAATCATCAAAATTCTTCTCAGTTTCTTCATGTTTTAACCTGAATAAATTTAGATGAAGAAATTTAGGACAAGATGATGAATGAAAAGCGAATATTTTTAATTATCTTTAAAATTTAATTAATTGATCTAGAAACTAAAATTAGCCAATTTAAGGTACAAAAAAAGCACTCTAATGAGTGCTTTTTTTCATCTTCGCAATATTAGATTGCAGTGATGTTAGTCGCTGTAGGACCTTTTTGGCCTTGAGCTACGCTGAAAGAAACCTTTTGGCCTTCAGCTAAAGTTTTGAAACCTGAACCTTGGATTTCGCTGAAGTGAGCGAAAACATCTGGACCATTGTCTTGTTGAATGAAGCCAAAACCTTTAGTTTCGTTGAACCACTTTACTGTACCGGTAACTGTGTTAGACATAATATAACCTATTGAATCTTATGGATTTATAGTCAAAATTTCAGATGACTAGCTGTAACTTTGAAAAATAAAAAGGATGGAGCTTATTGATCTTTAAAACGAAGGTTTATGACTAAAACTGCGATACTTAAAAGAAGACTAACCAAAACAAGAATTTTTCTAGTTATCGCCATCATACCCTGTATTTATAGATATTCAAGTAAATTATATGGATTATTTAATAGACGTCTGAAAATTATAGATATAAATTTGTGTAGTTTGTGTACGCAGCAGATTTTTCTTTGTATCCAGTCATCATTTTGACATATGAAAAAGAGCGCCGTAGCGCTCTTTTTAAAGCTAAAACCTAAACTTTTGACTTAGTAATCAAAACTGAAGTGTTCTGCTGCCAGTGAAGTCATGGTTTTGGATGGATTCACCATTGCTTCAGCATGGCCTTGGGCACGTGGCAATAAACGCTCAAAGTAGAAATCAGCAGTTTTAATTTTCGCTTTGTAGAACTCTGGAACTTCTGCACCATCACCAGCAACCAGTTTCGCTGAAGCCACTGCAGCTTGTTGTGCCCAGAAGTAAGCCATCATTACATAGCCTGAGAACATCAGGAAGTCCACAGAAGCAGAGGATACGATGTCACGGTCTTTACGTGCTGCCAGCATGATACGTACAGTTAACGCATTCCACTGTGCACATAGCTTGGTCAGGTCCCAGGCAAAACGGCGCATGTATTTATTGCGTGCATGCTGTCCACAGAATTTCAGAATTTCAGCGGTGTAATCACGAATCACTTTACCTTTAGAGGTTAGCAGGACCTTACGACCAATCAGGTCAAGTGCCTGAACGCCAGTCGTTCCTTCGTACAGGGTAGAGATACGTGAATCACGAACGATTTGCTCCATGCCCCATTCTTTGATGTAACCATGACCACCAAATACTTGCATACCGTGGTTCGCTGCTTCATAACCCATTTCAGTCAGGAAGCCTTTCAGAATAGGGGTATAGAAACCTAAGTGATCATCCTGCTGTTCAAATTCAGCAGTATCACCACGCAGCAGAGCATCATTCATGTTATCTGCGATTTGTGCAGCATGATAGATCATGGCACGACCACCTTCAGCAATCGCTTTCTGGGTCAACAGCATACGGCGTACATCAGCATGGTGGATAATCGCATCCGCCACTTTTTCTGGATCTTTTTTACCAGACAGGGCACGCATCGACATACGTTCTTTGGCATATGGCAATGCACCCTGGAACGATAGTTCTGCATGACAGATACCTTGGATTGCGGTACCAATACGCGCGGTATTCATGAAGGTAAACATGGCATGCAAGCCTTTGTTTGGCTCGCCAATTAAATAACCTACTGCATTGTCAAAGTTTAGTACCGCTGTTGCAGAGGCACGGATCCCCATTTTGTGTTCAATCGAACCACAGTTCACCGCATTGCGTTCACCAATACCGCCATCTTCAGTGGCAATAAATTTCGGTACGATGAACAGGGAAATGCCTTTAGTGCCTTGTGGCGCATCTGGAAGACGTGCCAAAACGATGTGCACGATATTTTCAGTTAAATCGTGTTCACCCGCAGAAATGAAGATTTTAGTGCCAGAAATCGCATAAGTACCATCAGCTTGCGGTTCTGCTTTAGTTTTTACCTGACCCAGGTCGGTACCACATTGTGGCTCAGTCAGACACATGGTTCCTGACCAGGTACCTGCAACCAAATGCGGTAGATAGGTGTTTTTCTGCTCGTCAGTACCATACTGGATGATGGTATTGATACAGCCCACGCTCAAACCTGGATACATCTGGAAAGACCAGTTTGCTGTACCCATCATTTCGGATTTGATCAGGTTTAAAGACATCGGCAGGTTTTGACCGCCAAATTCTTCAGGATAAGACAGACCTTGCCAGCCACCTTGTACGAACTGATCATAAGCTTCCTTGAAGCCTTTAGGTGTGCGTACTTCGCCATTTTCAAAATGACAGCCTTCTGCATCGCCGGTCTGGTTCAGTGGAGAAAGTACATTTTCACAGAAATCTGCCGCACCTTCTAGAATCATGTCTACCGTATCTGCATCGGCATATTCGCCATTTGACAGTTTTTGGTAATGTGCAGGGTAATCAAGCACTTCATTCATTAAGAAGCGAATATCACGTAAAGGAGCTTTATATGCTGGCATGCGTTTAATCCTGATTAAAATAGTTTTGGATTATCTGTATCGATTCTATGATTATTCACATTGGGGATAAAAAAACATTGATAAAGACAACAAATAAAAATGTCAGAAAAGCGAATCGAGAAGATCAGACAAGTTTAAAGATTAAATAACGGAACTCTCCATCTTTAAATAAGGCACTTATATTGAAAAATGCTTATCTGTCTGGACTTTAATCAATATTTAGGGAGATTGTCTAGGGGTATTTTTGTATGAATTGTACACGAATGTTAGGGGCTAATCATTGGATAAATCATGTCATTAAATCCAATTTAATTTTATTATTTTTAATGAAAGGAAAAGAGTGAACGGATTAATGGCTAACCCGTTCATCTCAAAAATATTCAGAATTAAAGAAAATCTTTCAGCTCAGGTTTTACTCCGTTCCAGATATAAAAAGATTCAATGGCCTGACCGACTAGCATGCCGAAACCTTCAGAGGTAGGGACGCCACGGGCTTTGGCTTGATCTAAGAACGTGGACGGTTTGCCATAGGCCATTTCATAGGCATGTTTAAACTGTAGAGCTTCAGGTAGTACCAGCGCATCACCGCTAAGACTGGCAGAAGTCGCATTAATCACGATATCAAACTCACCAGCTAAATCAGTTAAGGCAATGGCTTGTAACTCCGCTTGAGGCACAGCGTCTTTTAGATCGGCAACCAGTTGTTCTGCACGTGACAAAGTACGGTTAGCAATAACAATCTTCTTCACACTAGCCTGTACCAATGGATAGATCACGCCGCGGGTCGCGCCACCAGCACCAATAATCAGGATATCGGTATTTTCCAGAGTCCAGTCAAGAGCACGAATAGCCTCGACTAAGCCTTGTCCATCAGTATTGTCACCATGCAGAATGCCATCTTTCATCCATAGGGTATTCACGGCTTTGGCGATTTTGGCGCGTTCGGTAAGGACCTGGCACTGGGCAAAGGCCTGTTCTTTGAAGGGCACAGTCACATTCATGCCAATACCGCCCTGAGCAAAAAATTCCTGGATATTGGCTGTGAAACCATCCAGAGGGGCAAGGCGTTTGGTATAGGTCAGATTGACCCCGGTTTTGGCAGCGAAAGCCTGATGCAGTTCAGGAGAGCGTGATTGTTCGATGGGGTTGCCAATGACGGCAAATTGCTTGCTCATTTCACCATGTCCATGTGCGGAAATGGCCATTAATATACGTGAAAATGCAGGAGGGCTAAAGCCTGTCAGCAGTGAAAAGCAGGCTAAAGATTAAAGGTTTAGGAACTGCAAATCTCAATAATATGTTCGACAAAAAGCAAGGCCATACTAAATAAGGTTCCGGCAATCGTGAGAACACTCACAGAAATGGCAACTACATCTAGAATCAGGTTATGACTGATGACAGCGGTACTAATCGCACTAATACCAAGCGCCAGAAATAGCCAAAAGGCCAACGTAGCAGGATTAAGGTGAAGCTTAAACATTGTTATTTTTACCTAGCAGAATTTATCTTTATCAGAGTCAAGATCAAGGAGTAGATCCTGAAATATCTTTCTGAGTTGCAGTATAGAGGATTTATCCATTAAAAAAGCCCTCGATCTGAGGGCAATTTGTATTTAAATATTTTGATTGCTTTATTTTGTTTTTAATTCTGTTAACCAGTCATGTGGTTTAAGGTAGTAATCAGTCAAGCGTTTTTCTGGTGATCCTTCGGCCCATTCCGGACGGTATAACCAGCCGGTAAGAGGTGGCAGGCTGACTAGAATTGATTCAATCCGGCCACCCGTCTGCAGGCCAAATAGTGTGCCCCGGTCATATACCAGATTGTATTCCACATAACGGCCACGACGATACAGCTGGAAATCACGTTGTGCTTCAGTATAAGACTTGTCTTGGTTACGCTGGAAAATTGGCAGAATGGCCTCTAAATAGCCATTGCCTACAGCCTGCATATACTGAAAACAGGTTTCAAAATCCCATTGATTCAGGTCATCAAAGAATAGACCGCCGACACCGCGCTGCTCATCACGATGTTTTAGATAGAAATAATCATCACACCATTTTTTATGTTCTGGATAAACCTCTTCGCCAAAAGGCGCACAGAGATCATGCGCTGTCTGGTGCCATGACAGCACATCTTCATCATTTGGATAGAAAGGGGTGAGGTCAAAACCGCCACCAAACCACCAGATTGGATCCTGACCTTCTTTTTCCGCCACAAATAAACGTACATTGGCATGTGAGGTCGGGACGTTCGGATTTTTAGGATGGATAACTAAAGATACACCCATGGCTTGGGCTTTAGCTCCGGCTATATTCGGATGGCGTTCAGTGGCAGAAGCGGGCAGTTTGGAAATATTGATGTGAGAGAACATCACACCGCCTTTTTCAATCACCTTACCATTTTGCAGCACGCGTGAACGGCCACCGCCACCTTCAGGACGTTCCCAGTCATCAATCACGAATTCAGCCGTGCCGCCACCGGCACGTTCCTGCTGTTCCAGCGCGGCACAAATCCGGGCTTGCAGGTCGAGGAGAAAATCGCGAACGCGTTGAATATCTGCAGAGGTAGGATGCTGCATCAGAACCCTCATAGGGAAATAAAAAGACTGCTTACATCAAAGCATAAAATGGCCTAAAAATTAAGGTGTTTTTCTGGAGGCTCACCATCTGTAACAACATTCAATCTAATGTTTTAGAGCAATTTGCTTCAGCTCAAATCCGACCACACTACTAGGTTGAATTCTTTTTTTGAGCTCCGCACAATAACCCTAACAGCGCTCTATGCAGCGCATTAACCTGACTGATAAGGTGGTAGGCATTCATGACTGTGCAGGCAAATTCTCTCATTCAAAAATATAATGTCCCCGGTCCTCGCTACACCAGTTATCCAACTGTACCTTATTGGGAAGAGTCAGGATTTTCACTAGAGCTTTGGAAGCAGACATTAAAACGTTCTTTTCAGGAGTCGAATGCGACTGAAGGCGTTAGCCTGTATATCCATCTACCATTTTGTGAAAGCTTATGCACCTTTTGTGGCTGTCATAAACGGGTGACCAAACGTCATGAAGTCGAGCTGCCTTATATACAAGCTGTGCTGAAAGAATGGGAGTTATATTGTGAGCTGTTGCAAGAGAAACCCATCATCAAAGAAATTCATCTCGGCGGTGGGACACCAACGTTCTTTTCTATTGAAAATTTAACCCAGCTCATTCAAGGTATTTTGTCCAAAGCCGAGATTGCAGCAGAACATGAATTCAGCTTCGAAGGTCATCCAAACAATACCACGCGTGAGCATTTGCAAGGCTTATATGACTTGGGCTTTCGTCGGGTCAGTTATGGCGTGCAGGATTATAATGAAACCGTACAAAAAGCCATTCACCGCATTCAACCTTATGAAAATGTTAAACAGGTGACTGAATGGGCACGTGAAATTGGTTATGAATCGATTTCGCATGATCTGGTTTTTGGTCTGCCATTTCAAAGTCTGGATGATGTTTTAAATACTATTGATCAGACCAATTCATTGTTACCAGACCGTCTGGCCTTATATAGCTATGCACATGTGCCTTGGATTAAAGGGAATGGCCAGCGCGGTTTTAAAGATGCGGATGTGCCAAAAGATGAGATCAAGCGTCAATGTTATGAAGAGGGTAAGAAAAAGCTCCTAGCGCATGGTTATCATGAAATTGGTATGGATCATTTCGCGCTAGAAAAAGACAGCATGTACCAATCCTTTCAATCCGGAACTTTGCACCGCAATTTTATGGGTTATACCGCGTCTAAAACTCAGGTGATGATCGGACTCGGAATCTCTTCGATTAGTGATAGCTGGTATAGCTTCGCACAGAATGTGAAAACCATTGAAGAATATTATGAACTGCTAGAGCGGAATCAGATTCCAGTGGTAAAAGGGCATATCCTGACTCAGGAAGACCTGATCATTCGTAAACATATCCTGAATCTGATGTGTAGTTTTACTACTTCATGGGAAAGTGGAGACATACAGTTTGCTGAAATTGATGAAGTGCTAAAGCAGCTTGAGGAAATGCAGCAGGATCAGCTAATCAAAATTGAAGACTCTTCAGTCACGATTTTGGAGAAAGGGAAACCATTTGTACGCAATATTTGCATGGCTTTTGATTTACGTTTAAAGCGTCGTATGCCAGAGAACCGGATTTTCTCAATGACGATTTAAGAATCCCTCTTAGGATCTTATAAATCCCTCCAAACCTCCCTTTAAAAAAGGGAGGCTTCCCTATACTTATATAAAAGGAAATTTCCCCTCTTTGAAAAAGAGGGGGCAGGGGGAGATTCTTTTAAAAATCTTCCTTCTGATACATATGTGCCATACGCTCATGCTTGGTTTTGAGGTATTGCTCATTGAATGGATTCAGACCCACAGTGAGTGGTACACGGTCCACTACATTAATGCCTTGCTCTTTCAGTGCATCAATTTTTAAAGGGTTATTGGTGATCAGGCGGACGGCTTTTACACCTAGGTGATCCAGCATGATGCTGCACATATCATATTGACGTGCATCTGCCGGTAAATTCAGCATCAGATTGGCATCGACCGTATCATGACCCTGGTCTTGCAAGGCATATGCACGGATTTTATTGGTCAGGCCAATTCCGCGTCCTTCCTGACGTAAATAAAGAATGACACCGCGACCCACTTCATTAATCAGTTTTTGTGTTGCCTGGAGTTGAGGGCCACAGTCGCATTTTAATGAAGCAAAGGCATCACCGGTTAAACATTCAGAATGTACACGGACCAGCACAGGTTCATCACTTGGTTCTTCGAGGCCTTTAGAAAGAGCGACATGTTCTTCGCCAGTTTTAGGGTCTTGAAAAACAGTAATTTTAAATTCACCATGAGCGGTCGGTAATCTTGAAGTTGCGACAAATTCGATAGGCACAGCTGAACCCGTAAAATCCTAATAAAGTAGCTAAAGTATAGCGTAATGCTTAAACATTAGTAGAATTGCTCAGCTGAATTTATGAAGAACATTTTCTTTTTTGTAGAAAGCGAACGATAATAGTTGATAAATAGTAAGATTATTCAGGATAATCGTAGCCTGCAAATTTTTCACCCCGACGAGATCGCTGTTTAATATTGCATCGCTAGAAGCGTAGCTGAATTGAAGCTGCTACAATTCAACTATATGATCGGTTATTCCCCATTGACCTAGCTTAAGATTTTGCCAGGCTTTAGAAGGCTTTGCCATATATGCTGTATACAGAAATACCAACTCAACGCCCTGTAACACCGTTGCTTGATGCGATCGATCATCCTGAGCAACTGCGTGCACTCGAGCAAAGCCAGCTCACTCAAGTGGCAGATGAGTTACGTCAATTCATTTTGTATGCTGCGGGTCAGAGTGGTGGACACTTTGGGGCCAATCTGGGTGTGATTGAGCTCACAGTCGCTTTACATTACTGCTTTAATACGCCACATGATCGCCTGATCTGGGATGTGGGTCATCAGGCTTATCCGCATAAGGCGTTGACTGGACGTCGTGAACAGCTCACTACAATCCGTGCCAAAGATGGTCTGGCCGCATTTCCAGCGCGTGAAGAATCTGAATTTGATACTTTTGGGGTAGGACATTCATCTACCGCCATTTCTGCTGGCCTTGGCATGGCTTTGGCCCGCCGTTATCAGAACAATCCGTGTGAAGTCGTATCAATCATTGGTGATGGGGCCATGACAGCAGGCATGGCTTTTGAAGCGATGAATGATGCTGTGGCACATCAGGCTGACCTGATGGTGATTCTGAACGACAATGATATGTCGATCTCTTGCAGTACTGGTGGTTTTGCCAAGCATCTTGCTGCAATCTGGGAACGTGGCGAATTCGTCAACGTGACTGAAGATGGTGAGGCTTATGTACAGCCACATCCGGAATGGCTATATAACTCTCGTTTACATCAGGCTGCAACTGATGCCGCAGATAACCTGTTTAAAGCCATTGGTTTTGATTATTTTGGTCCTTATGATGGCCATGATGTCAAACAACTGGTACACGTCTTTAAAGCCTTGAAAAAACGTAAAGGTCCGCGCCTAATTCATATCTATACCAAAAAAGGTAAGGGCTTTGCACCAGCAGAATGTGACCAGATTAAATACCATGCGATTAGTAAACTCAATGCAGTTGCAGTAGCTAATCCAGCACCGAAATATTCGGATGTATTTGGACAATGGTTATGTGATGAAGCAGCACAGGATAAACGCCTATTGGCGATTACTCCGGCGATGTGTGAAGGTTCAGGTATGGTGCAGTTTGCCAAAGAATACCCTGAACGTTTCTTTGATGTGGCCATTGCAGAACAACATGCAGTGACGCTGGCAGCAGGTATGGCTTGTGAAGGTTTAAAACCGGTCGTCGCAATCTATTCAACTTTCCTGCAACGGGGTTATGATCAGTTGGTGCATGACGTGGCACTGCAAAATCTGGATGTGACGTTTGGGATCGATCGTGCCGGTCTGGTTGGTGAAGATGGTCCAACGCATGCCGGCGCCTATGATTATGCCTATATGCGTACCATTCCGAATCTGGTGATCATGGCACCAAAAGATGAGAATGAATGCCGTCAGATGTTGCATACGGCTTATCTGTATCATGGTCCGGCAGCAGTGCGTTATCCGCGTGGGAATGGACTGGGTGTGGAAATCCAGAAAACCATGACCGAGATGCAGATCGGTCAGGCAGAATTGTTGCTCAGTCTGAACGAACAGTATGACGAATATGTTTCTATTCTGGCATTCGGTAGTCGGGTTCAAGCCGCAGTGGAAGCTGCTCAGGTATTTGCCAGCAAACATGATGTGGGCGTACGCGTAGTGAATATGCGTTTTATCAAACCATTGGATACCAAAATATTAAACCAGCTGGCCAATTCAACCAGTCTGTTTGTCACTGTTGAAGAACATGCAGTCATGGGCGGCGCAGGAAGTGCTGTGAATGAGTATCTGGCTGAAGCTCAAATCGTTAAACCAATCCTGAACCTAGGTCTAGCGGATAGCTTTATGGCACAAGCAACACATAGCCAGATGTTGCAGCAGGCAGGACTTGATAGCCAAGGCATTGAAAAATCAATCAATGAGGCCTGGTTAAAGCTAGGTCAAAGCGTTCTGTTATAAACGCTTAAAAAGTTTCGACACATTTTTTCCCAAAAAGCCCGGATATTTGCTAAAATATGCGGGCTTTTATGCATTATTCTTTATCAGTATCTTCAAATTTGTAGTGGGTGTTCAATGGAACCTATGGTGGTGATGGCTGCGCGTGCGGCTCAATTAGTTGGTCAAGAGCTTTTAAAAGCGCATCAAAATCGTCATAAACTCGATCTGCAAGTCGAAGAAAAAGGCATTGATGGTCCGGTAACGCGTGTAGATCGTTATCTGGAACAGTTGACCATCGATACTCTACGTAAAAGCTATAAAAATCACAGTTTCCTTGGTGAAGAATTTGGTCTGCAAGAAGGTAAAGGTCACGACGCTGATTGGTGTTGGGTGATCGATCCGCTTGATGGCACACTAAACTTTATCAACGGTTTTCCGCATTTCTGTATCTCTATCGCAGTTCAGCACAAAGGTGTAACTCAACACGGTGTTATTTATGACCCGGTGAAAGATGAGCTATTCTCTGCGAGCCGTGGTCGTGGTGCGATGCTGAACCAGCGCCGTATCCGTGTAAATGTTAAAGACAGTCTGAACAATACTTTCCTGGCAGTTGGTCATGCTTACCGTACTAAACGTAATGGTGAAGTAGTCTCTTATGCCAAGAATCATTTTGATGCATTGCTCAATGTGACTGAAGCAGGTGCACAATTCCGTCGTGGTGGTTCAGCTGCCTTGGATCTGGCTTATGTCGCTGCTGGTCGTCTTGATGGTTACTTCGAGCTTGGCTTGAAACCTTGGGATATTGCAGCAGGCGAGTTAATCGTGAAAGAAGCGGGCGGTACTGTGGTTGATGCGCGTGGTGGTAGCGATTCTATGGAAAATGGTCAAGTTTTGGCTTGTTCAATGAAAATGCTGAAACCTCTTATGCAAGCAGTTGTTCCTGCTTGGGGTGACGCAGCGAAATAATCGGGTTTAACGCCGTAAATCGAATATTAAAAAGGTATCTCTCGGGATGCCTTTTTTATTTTTTAAAAATAATTACGAGATAAATATCCTAATATTTAGATGATTTACAGCTTTGGTAAAAAGAAAATTGACCGGCTGGAGAATTAATTACATTTCTTTTCTTGTTTAAGTCTTAGAAATTGATGAAGAAATTAGCAGTTAAACAAAATAATCTGAAAAGCGGATGACTTTATGAATAATCCTGCTATAATCTGCGCACGCACTTAATTTCTGTTCGTCACCTGAACATTTCTCTTCTTATCATTGTGTATGCGCGTGCGGTCCAAAGAGAGGACGATATCTCGCGCCCCAATCGCTAAAGCGATTCCTTCAGGTTATGCCGTAATCATGCGTGCGTTATATCACATCGTCGTTACTCGGATCGCCGCTGAATCATCTCTTTTCAGCGTTTAATTGCTGTACCGCTTTTTGTCGATGTCCATTTGACTTTATTTTTAATGGAGCACCCAATTTCCGGGTGGAATACTCTATGAGCAAAACTTTTGCTGAATTTTCTTTGCATGAATCGTTACAACAAGCCCTTCAAGGCTTAGGTTTTACTACTCCGACTCCTGTACAAGAACAATCTATCCCTGCTGCACTAGAAGGTAAAGACCTTTTAGTATCTAGCCAGACAGGTTCGGGTAAAACCGCTGCGTTCCTTCTCCCAACTTTGAACGCACTTGCTAACCAAGATACTTTCGTACCATTTAAAGAACGTATGAAAGCGGTGACTCAACCGACTATTCTGGTGATTTCACCAACTCGTGAATTGGCACAACAAGTATGCCAAGACGCGATCGCATTTGTACGTCACATGAAAGGTGTTCGTATTGCTGCAATTATGGGTGGTATGCCATTTGGTAAACAAATCCAGCAGTTAAAAGGTGCACAGGTTGTTGTAGCAACTCCAGGCCGTTTACTTGACCTTGTTAACCGTCGTCAAATCAAACTTGACAAAGTTGACTCGCTGATCGTCGACGAAGCTGACCGTATGCTGGATCTTGGTTTCTCTGAAGACCTGGAAGCAATCGGTGACTTGGCTGCAAACCGTAAACAAACACTGATGTTCTCTGCAACTTTCGCTCCACGTATCATTACCCTTGCTGAACGCATGATGAATGAACCAGAGCGTATTGCAATTGAAACTGGTCACTCTACCAATACTGACATTACCCAGACTTTACACTGGACTGATGGCTTTGAGCACAAGAAAAAACTTCTTACTCACTGGTTAAACGAAGAAGATGTTGATCAGGCAGTGGTCTTTGCTTCTACTCAAGAAGATACAGATATGCTGGCTGAAGAACTTGCTGAAGCAGGTTTATCCGTTGTTGCTCTACATGGTGCGATGCCACAAACCGTTCGTAACCGTCGTCTGCGCAGCATCCGTGAAGGTCGTGCAAAAATCCTGGTTGCAACTGACGTTGCAGCACGTGGTCTTGACGTACCGACAATCTCTCACGTGATCAACTTTGGTCTTCCTATGAAGAACGAAGACTATGTACACCGTATCGGTCGTACAGGTCGTGCGGGCCGTACTGGTAAAGCAATTACTTTAGCGACTTATCGTGAACGCGGTAAAATCCGTGCACTAGAAGACTTCCTTGAAGCTCGTCTAAACGTATCTGAAATTGAAGGTCTTGAGCCATCTCCACCTCCTGCACGCGGTAGCCGTGATGGCGCTGGTCGTGGTCGTGGCGGTCGTCGTGATGGCGGTCGTGGCTTCGGTGGTGGTCGTCGTTTCGAAGGCGAGAGCAATTTCAAACGTCGTGAAGGTGGTGATGACCGTCCACGTCGTAGCTTCGATGACAAACCTCGTGGCGAACGTCCTGCGTTCGGTGGCGAAGATCGTCCACGTCGTGACTTCAACAGCGATCGTCCACGTCGTGAAGGCGGTTTCGGTGATCGTCCACGTCGTGACTTCAATGAAGACCGTCCACGTCGCGAGTTTAACAATGATCGCCCACGTCGTGACTTCGGTGACCGTCCTCGTTTCGAAGGTAATGATGACAACCGCGGTAACCGTGTAGATTACAAACCACGTCGTGAAGGTTCTTTCGGTGACCGTCCAAAACGTGATTTTGGTGATCGTCCTGCTCCACGCCGTGAAGGTGGTTTCGGTGACCGTCCAAAACGTGACTTCGGTGATCGTCCAGCACGTTCATTCGGTGATGACCGTCCAAAACGTGACTTCGGTGATCGTCCAGCGCGTCGCAACTTTGATGACAAGCCACGTGGCGAGCGTTCATTCGGTGAAGATCGTCCACGTCGTAAATTCAATGACTAATTGAATAACGTCTGAAATAAAAAAACCAGCCTGAGTGCTGGTTTTTTTATGCATTGATTTTTTGTTTTTTCAGCATAGAATGCCCACTTCATCAACTTTTTCTGGATTTATGATGATCCGTAATCTGAAAGCGTCCTTGTATAGTCTTTCATATTATTGAGGGGGTATATGTCCTACATTGCGGTAACTTTGCTTTTGTGCAATCTGATTTATTATGTATATCGTTTTTTAAATGGATCATAGTCTGTTAAAATCGCGTCGAAACAAAATTTTTGATTACTAGAAATATATGGCCAGGCATGGAGCATTATGTTTTCCATGAACTTGACCCTTCATTTTCAAATGCTAACATGTTGAACTTCGTTCTTTTGTCATATGCATGCTGAAAAAATGCAGGAATAAACTCAGCTATGAAAAATCAAACAGCGCAGGATCCTCAGTCTTTGATTGAAGTCAAGAATTTGAGTTTCAAGCGGGGTGAGCGTGTAATTTATGACGATGTCAGTTTAAAAATTCGTCGTGGGCAGATTACCGCCATTATGGGACCTTCCGGAACTGGTAAAACCACTTTATTAAGATTGATCGGTGGGCAACTGACGCCTGAACAGGGTCAGGTTTTACTGGACGGTAAAGATATTGCCAAGATGTCCCGTTCCGAGCTTTTTTCTGCACGTGCACGTATGGGCATGCTGTTCCAAAGTGGTGCTCTGTTTACCGACATGAGCGTCTATGAAAATGTTGCCTTTCCGATTCGTGCGCATACCAAATTGCCTGAACATTTGATTGCTGAAATCGTGGCTTTGAAACTCGAATCAGTAGGACTGCGTGGGGCAGAGCAAATGATGCCTTCAGAGTTGTCTGGCGGGATGAATCGCCGGGTGGCTTTGGCTCGCGCGATTGCACTGGACCCAGAACTGATTATGTACGATGAGCCTTTTGCCGGGCAGGATCCGATTGTGATGGGAGTTTTGACCCGACTGATTCGCTCTCTACGTGAAGCATTGGATTTAACGACCATTATTGTTTCACATGATGTGGCAGAGACTTTATCGATTGCCGATTACATTTATGTAGTCGCAGAAGGCAAAATTCAGGGTGAGGGCACAGCAGAAGAATTGAAAAATCATCCTTCAGCCTTTGTGCAGCAGTTCCTGACTGGTTCGGTTGAAGGCCCGGTAGATTATCAGTTTAGTCATCAGGCTTATTTAAGTGATGAGGTACGTTCATGAATGCCATTGCTGCCTTAGGTAGACGCGTTATTGAACGTGTTCAGGGGATTGGTGTTGCAACACTGATGCTGTTGCAGATTCTCTTTTCCATGCCGACCTGGCTGGGAGTAAAGCTGTTTGTTTATCAGATGTATCGGGTTGGGGTGCTGTCACTCTTGATTATTGCGGTATCTGGCCTGTTTATTGGTTCGGTACTCGGTTTGCAGATGTATACCATCCTGTCGACATTCGGTAGTGAAGCGATGCTTGGTACTGCAGTGGCTTTAACCCTGTTACGTGAATTGGCACCTGTGGTTGCTGCCTTACTATTTGCTGGTCGTGCCGGTTCTGCCTTAACTGCCGAAATTGGTCTGATGAAAGCAACCGAGCAATTATCCAGTATGGAAATGATTGGGGTCGATCCCTTAAAACGGGTAATTTCACCACGCCTTTGGGCCGGTATTTTTAGCTTGCCCATGCTCTCTGTGATCTTTGCTGCGGTCGGGATTATGGGCGGAAAAATGGTAGGTGTTGATTTTCTGGGTGCTGATGAAGGTGCATATTGGAGTGGCATGGAAAGTACCGTGCGATTCTATAAAGATGTCCTGAATGGCACCATTATCAAGAGTTTTGTTTTTGCATTAATTTGTACCTGGATCGCGGTTTATCAGGGTTATGCCTGTGAACCAACATCAGAAGGTATCGCAACTTCTACAACACGTACGGTCGTCTATTCTTCGCTGTGCGTATTAGGTTTTGATTTCGTGTTGACTGCGGTCATGTTCGGAGGTATTTAATGAAATCACGTACTAGTGAGCTGGCCGTTGGTGTTTTTGTCATTCTTTTTGGTATCGCCCTGTTCTTTTTGGCGATGCGTGTTAGCGGTCTGGTAGGCACCAATATTTCTGATAGCTATCAGATGACAGCGACTTTTGAAAATGTAAATGGCATCAAACCACGCGCTAAAGTTGCTTTAAGTGGGGTGAAAGTCGGTCAGGTCGATAAAATTACACTGGATCCGGTGACCCGTTTAGCCACTGTCCATATGACACTGGATGGCTCTCTGACTTCTTTTAATGCCGAGCAGCTCAAGCAGGTTCAGCAGGAAGCATTGGAAGAGTTACGTTATAGTTCAGATTATACCGCAGCCGATCCTGCGCAACAAAAAATAATGGAAAAACAACTATTAGATAACATGAAATCCATCACCAATATCGATGAAGATGCTTACATTATGGTAGCAACAAATGGTTTATTGGGTGAAAAGTATCTGAAAATTATTCCAGGTGGCGGTCTGACTTACTTGAAACGTGGTGAGCAGATTGCGAACACTCAAGGCACCATGGAAATTGAAGATTTAGTGACGAAATTTATTACCGGTGGTGCCGGAAAATCGTCAGATAGTCAGGAAAGTGCCTCAGAAGAAGCTGCATTTTCAGAAACAACAGATGCAGAACCTGCATTTGTTGAATAACAGATTGAGGAGATTTGAGTGAAGACTTTAGTAAAACAAACGCTTGCTGCAAGCATTCTTTCAACAATGGTTGCTGGTACAGTGTTTGCTGCACCGTCTGAAGCCCCACCTGCTTTTATTAAAAGAGTTGCAGACAATTTGATTGATCGTCTTAAAACCGATCATGCTAAATTGCAGAATAATCCTGCGCTTGTGAAAACGATTGTTCGTCAGAATCTTGACCCGTATATCGATTCACAATCGTTTACCCGGATTGTGATGGGGACTTATGCGACCAATCAGTATAGTACTGCGGCGCAGCGTGCACAGTTTGAAAAGAACTTCCGTGAAACCCTGATTGAAAATTATGGTACGGCTTTCTCTAAGTTCAGTAACCAGACTTACAGCGTTCGTCCTTACAAGGCGACTAACAGCAAAAATCCTGTGGTGACTATCGACTTTAATAACAAAGGTGAGAAAATCCCGGTTGCTTTCCAGCTGGTTGATAAAGGTTCACAATGGAAAATCCGTAACATCAATGTTTCTGGTATTGACCTGGGTCTGCAGTTCCGTAACCAGTTTGCGGCTACAGTAAAACGTAATGGTGGTAATCTGGATAAAGCCATTGCCAACTTTAAGCCAGATGCTGAAGCGGCGATTGACAAGAAAAAATAAGATAGGTGAGCTGTGATTCAATTCAATAATCAGGAACTACAGGTTTCAGGCAAGATTGACGCTGACAATGCGCAGAACTATTACCTAGATGGTTTGCGTGTCATTCAGTCACAGGACAAGTTTCCTGTGGTAGTTAATTTGGCTGGACTTGAGCAGGGTAGTACTTTGGCTTTGGCAGTTCTGGTGCGCTGGTTGCGCCAAACTCCGCAAGCACGAGGGCTACAGTTTAAAGCGGTTCCTGAGAAAATGATGAAGATTATTCAGGCCTGTCATTTGCAGGATGATTTACAGATCATTCAGTAAATAAAAAGCACCGAAAGGTGCTTTTTTATTGTCGGTATATTTTAAAAAAGTTCCTCCCTTTCTCGAAGGGGGGTAGGAGGGATTAGTTAATTAATCTCTCCCTAACCCTCTCCTGAAAGGAGAGGGAACTTGTATTTTAAAAAAGTGGAGAAATGGGTCTAAACTCGAACTTTAAGCAAATATAGGAAGTCTTTTCTCTCTAAGCGGGATTTAAAGCACTGCCCTAAATCTAAGCACAAGAGACTTAGAGAGAGGATTAATTCTGACCTCACCCTTGAGTATCACTGCTACTCATCACCTAAAAGGAGAGGGAGCTTCCTCCCTAAGGAGAAATTAGGAGGGATTCTAAATCCACTTCTTCCATCTAAAGTAAATCAATGGCCCAATCAGGAAGCCCATAATAATAATGTTCACCATCACAAAGCTCATCGAACCTTGAGCGAAGGGCAAGACATCAGTGTTCATCCCGTAAATACTGGCAATCAGCATGGGTGGCGCAAGCATACTCGGTAAAATCGAGAAGCGACGGATCGTATCATTCTGTTCAGTGTTAATGAATCCGGACGTGGTATCCAGCAAGAATCGGACTTTTTGGAACAGGAAGGCATCATGCTCGACCAGTGAGCGGACGTCTTCACTGAGTTCTCGAATATCTGCATCATAAATATGACTGCCTAAGGCTCGTGGACGTGACAGGAAGGTAAGTACCCGTCGTAAATCGATCAGACAGAGCTGAGCTTTCCCGAGCATATCTTCCAGTTGGGCCAGACGGGTAATCATGTCATCCAGATCCAGGATCTGTTCACGATGCCGGTTATTCAGCACTTCGGTTGAGTATTTTTCCAGATCCTTATGTACGTCTTCCAGAATATCGGCCAACTCATCCAGTTTGGCCTCGAGCAAACCCAGCAAAATCCAGGTTGGATCTTTATAGTCAATATCATAATCATTGCGACGCGCACGGGCACGAAAGGCCCGGAAAGCTACCAGCTTTTCACCGCGTAGGGTAAAGAGCCGGTCTTTATGCAAAATGAAAGCGACTGTCTGAACCGTTGCGAGGATGCTGGCATCATCCTCATGTTCACTTTCGACTTGATAATTTTTATTTTTCGTTAAGAAATAGGTGCTGATGTGCAAAATACCGTCATCATCACGGTAAAATCGGGCACTCGAAGAAATATCTTCCAGAGATTTTAAGGTGGGCAGGTTTTGCTCATAGGCATCCAGAATCCATTGCTGTTCTTCCTGTGAAGGCGCAATTAAATCTATCCAAACCAGTTCCGGATGCAGGTCGAAATCACCATTGATGGTGGCATCTTCTAGGCTACCGCGCTCTGTGGCGTAAAAGGCTTCAAGCATGCTGTCTTTTCTCCCTTGCGCAGTAAGTTAATCTAAATGCGTGTATTTTAGACAAGGAATTGAATAAAAACACTGATTGTGCAGTTATTTTTGAAAAAAAAACTCTCAGGCGCTGCCTGCGTACTATATACCGGCAATGCAATGGTGAAAATGATGAATTCTATCGCAATTTTCTGTGGCTCAGCGCTAGGTTCTGAACCTGGTTATAAACAAATTGCTGAAAAGGTAGGCCAAACTCTGGCAAAAAGACAGCAAACACTGATTTATGGTGGTGGTCGTTCCGGATTAATGGGCATTGTAGCGGATAGTGCCTTGGCTGCAGGGGGCGAGGTTATTGGTGTTATTCCAAGACCCTTGGTGAATCGTGAACTGGCACATCCACATATTACCAAGCTGTATGTGGTCGATAATATGCATGAGCGTAAGACCAAAATGTCAGAACTCTCCGATGGTTTTATTGCCATTCCGGGTGGGGCGGGAACGCTCGAGGAAATTTTTGAGCAATGGACTTGGGCTCAGCTCGGGATTCATAAAAAACCTTGTGCTTTTCTCAATGTCGATGGCTTTTATGATGATTTGCTGAAATTTATTCAGATGACCACGGACAAGGGTTTTACCAAGCCACGTTTTACTGAATCCCTGATCGTGAGTGATGACTTCGAAGAAATTTTACAGAAATTTCAAGACTACCAGCCGCCTGAAGCAAAATGGGGTATGGTCGATCAGGAAGATCTCGTAAAATAAGTGTTTTCCACTTGATCGTTCCGAATTCATGAAAATTATTACCGTCGCAGCTGCCATTATTTTGAATTCAGATCAGCAGCTGCTGGTGGTTCGTAAGAAAAATACTGACTGTTTTATGCAAGTGGGTGGCAAGCTGGAACCGGATGAAGCACCTGAACGCACCCTGCTACGTGAAATTAAGGAAGAAATTGGTTGTCAGGCTGAGATTCAGCAATTTATCGGGTGTTTTGAAACTCAAACTGCCAATGAACCGGATCATCAACTGGTTAGTTATGTTTATCTGGTGCAGTTAGATGGCGAACCACATATTGAAGCTGAGATTGCCGAGATGAAATGGGTGGATCTGGATCAGAAAGATGTGAAACTTGCACCTTTAACTACAGAAATTGTCATACCTTGGGTTAAAAAGAACTTACTGGCCCAAGCCTGATTTAAAGTTTGGCTCCCGCCAGACAGGCGGCATAAATCTGCTGACAGCCCAGTTTTTCCAGTTGCTGGCTCAAAGCTCGAATTGAGCTGCCAGTCGTAACCACATCATCAATAATTAAAACCTTACGATAACGGACTTTTGAAGAGATAGTGACCCTGAACTGGGCTTCAATATCTTCGATACGTTCCAGACGGCTTAAGCCTTTTTGTGAATGTTGCTTGAGTCGTTCAATTGGTTGCCAGACGGGAACTTGCAAGTGTTTAGCTACATGCTTGGCCAGCAACAAAGATTGATTATAGCCACGTTCAACCAGTCGTTCGGTTGAAATCGGCATAGGAACCACTGCACTGACTTTAGGAAATTTTAAGGTTAGTAATGCACCTGCCAATAATGGTTCCAGATGCAGCTTCTGCTCATATTTAAATAATTGAATCAGGCGATCCATCGGGTAGGCATAGTCACAAGCCACCTGAAACTGCATTTCCTGACGCTGAATAGTCTGATGTGCCCAAGGTAACTGTTGCCAGCAATCCTGACAGACAGAATGCAGGTTTTGATAATCTGTCTGGCACAGCTGACAAGGTTGTAAACGGTTCAGCCAGTGTTTTCCCTGTTGGAGCAGCTTAAACATAGGCATAGCGTGGAGCCTCAGGTAGCCAGCGTTTTAATAATGCATCCGCCTGTTTCGGATAATCTTTTAACATCTGCTGGGCGACATAATGCGCCTGATTCAGCAAGTGATCATCACGTTCCAGCTTGGCTACACGGAAACCCATATCACCAGTCTGTTTGGTTCCTAACAATTCACCCGGACCACGTAATTCCAGGTCTTTCTCGGCAATGATAAAACCATCATTGGTTTCGCGCATGATGCGCAGACGTTCCTGACCATTTTGTGACAATGGATTTTTATAAAGCAAGGCACAGAAGCTGGCTTTGGCACCACGACCAACCCGGCCACGCAGCTGATGTAGTTGTGACAGGCCAAGCCGTTCGGCATTTTCAATCACCATAATCGAAGCATTCGGGACATCAACACCGACTTCGATCACAGTTGTAGCAATGAGTAGCTGCAGTTTATTGTCTTTGAATTCCTGCATGACTGCCTGTTTTTCATCGGCTTTCATTTTGCCATGTACCAGACCGATATTCAGTTCAGGGAAGCGTTCCTTGATCTCGGCAAAGGTTGCTTCTGCGGCTTGAGCATCCAGAGTTTCCGACTGTTCCACCAAAGTACAGACCCAATAAGCCTGTTTACCTTCAGCACAATTCGTGGCAATCCGTTGCAGAACCTCTTCGCGACGATCCAGCGGAATGGTCACAGTCTGGATCGGAGTACGACCCGGTGGCAATTCATCAATAATTGACGTATCCAGATCGCCATACGCCGACATAGCAAGCGTGCGTGGAATCGGGGTTGCGGTCATCACCAATTGATGCGGCGACATGCCATCCAAGCCTTTATTTCTCAAGGCTAAGCGTTGATCGACCCCAAAACGATGCTGCTCATCAATAATTACTAAGCCCAGTTTGGCAAACTCGACATTTTCCTGAAACAGGGCATGTGTGCCCACCACCAGATGCGCGCTACCATCACGGATCACTTGCTCTGCTGTAGTACGCGCTTTACCTTTCTGCTTCCCAGAAAGCCAGGCAACATTTAAACCGAGTGGTTCGAACCAGCGCTTGAAGTTGAGGTAATGCTGTTCGGCCAGAATTTCAGTTGGCGCCATCAGCGCAACTTGCCAGCCTTCTTCTAGGGCATGACAGGCTGCTACGCCGGCCACTAAGGTTTTACCTGCACCCACATCACCTTGCACCAGACGTAGCATCGGTTTATCCTGTTTCAGGTCTATGGCAATTTCTTTGGATACACGTTTTTGCGCACCGGTCATTTCGAAAGGTAAACCGGCCAAAAGCTGTTTGGCATAGGTTTTACTCGGGGAAAATGAAGGGGCTTCAATCTGCTGAATAAAGGCACGCCGAGTCAGTAAACTGATTTGATGTGCCACCAGTTCCTCAAAAATCAGACGCTGCTGTGCCGGATGTGAGCCTTGAGTGAGCTGCAACATATTGGCGTCCAGCGGTGGATGATGAATATATTCCAGTGCCTGCTTCAGGCCATAACCATTGCTAAATTTTTGTGGCAACAGTTCAGGCAGATCATCGCTATGCAGTTCTAGTGCCTGTTTAATATATTCCCGCAGCTTGGGCTGAGTCAGTCCTTCGGTTGCCGGATAGATCGAGGTGAGTTGGGTATGAGGCAGAGGCGTATGTTCAGTAATGACTTGCAGCTCTGGATGATACATTTCCAGACCACGGGCACCGACTCGCACTTCACCAAAGACTCTTAAACGGTTACCGAGCTTGCAGCGATCGGTAATGCCTTTATAAATATGATAAAAGCGCAAAGTGACTTTGCCAGAATCATCATCCAGTAACACTGCCATAGACTTGCGTTTACCGGGTGGGAAATCAACCCCTTTCACGATACCTTCCAGCAAATAGCTGCGTCCCACCGTTAATTGATTCATGGGAATGATCGTGCTACGGTCTTCATAGTCACGTGGTAGATGAAAAAGCAAATCATCAGTATTAAAGATATTTAGTTTTTCGAGTAAAGCAGCGGCGGCATTGCCAACGCCTTGTAACTGATGGACTGCAGCCATGTCCCCTCAACCAGGTCTGTGATTCGGTGTCGAATGCATATTTTATTTATTGGTTATGGTAAAACATCCGAGCGGGTAGCTAAACAATTATTTGAGCAAGGTCATCAAATTAGCACAATTAGCCAAAGTCCCAAAACAGATTCATTCGCAACTCATCTGATTCAGGATGTACACACTCTGGATTTAAGTGCAGCCGCTCCGATTGATTGGGTCTATGTGTTACTTAGCCCAAAACTGAGGGGGGTCGAAGCCTATCAGCACATTTATCTGGATTCGGTTCAGCCAATCATTACTGCCTTGAAATCCCATCCGGTAAAAAGAATGGTGGTGGTTTCATCAACCCGGGTTTATGGACAGAATGCAGGTGAAAGCGTGGATGATGAAACTGAAATTCATCCGAATGATGCTCAAGGTGAAATTCTGCATCACATGGAACAGGCGTATCTCGCGGCTTATCCTGATCAATGTACCATTATCCGCCCAAGTGGGATTTATGGGACTTCTGTGGCACGTATGCAGAAAATGGCAACCTCAATGATCAGTTATCCAAATCTGCACTGGTCGAATCGTATTCATATTGAAGACTTATCACGTTTTCTAGCTCATATGATTCACGTGGAACATCCTGATTCTTCATATATTTTGACTAATAATCAGCCACAACTTTTGCATGAAGTCTTGCAATGGTTTCAGCAGCAGATGGGTTTATTTATATTGAAAGTGGAAAGTGACAGGGTGACGGGTAAAAAGCTGTATGCCACAAGAATGGAAAAGATAGGCTTTGAGTTAGAGCATCAGGATTGTTTTCAGGATTATTTAGAGTTGATGAATAAGACTGATTTATAAATTTGGAAGTTCCTCCTCCCTCTGGGAGGAGGTTAGGAGGAGGGTTTTATATAAAAGGACCTCTCCCTTACGCGGCAGTGCTTCTTGTATCTTGATT
>NZ_JAALGV010000091.1:0-4425 GCF_011174875.1 Acinetobacter sp. GFQ9D191M | reverse complement strand
TGTGTTAGCCGGATGCTTACCAATATACGCATTCTGCTGTGGCTTACCTGGTTGAATATATTCAATACGAATACCGTGCTCAGTAGCCCAGCGTACAAATTCATGACTGATAAACTCCGGGCCATTGTCACACCGAATAACTAACGGCTTTTCTCGCCACTCCAGCAACTGATTCAACGTACGAATAACTCGGATTGTAGGTAATGAGAATCCTGCTTCAATCGCTAAGCCTTCTCGACGGTAGTCATCAATCACATTTAATAATCGGAACTTTCGACCATCGATCAGCTGATCATGCATAAAATCTAATGACCAGACCTGATTTTCTCGGATTGGTTCTTTCAATGGTTCAGGCGCGTGCCGTTTTAGTCTTCTTCTCGGTTTAATACGCAGATTTAGTGCCAACTCACAGTAAATGCGGTAAACCCGCTTGTGATTCCAGCAGTATTTAGCATTAATTGAAGCAGAAGATTCTCTTTTTAAAAGACAATTTACGATTACCAATGAAGATGGAACTTTAACAAAAAGTCGCTGGATTCAAGATGCTAATTATCGGAAAGGTGAAGGAAGAATTTTAGTTACCTTAACTCGTGTGGTAATTGAACATGTCACTAAAATAGATGGGTTTGAACAGTATTTTACTAGTTATCATTTGAAAAAAACTGCTGACTTCAAAAGCGTTTATGCAGTACGTCTTTATGAGCTCTTAATGCAATGGAAGTCTGTAGGGAAAACGCCTGTTTATGAATTAAATAAATTTCGTAGCCAACTTGGTATAGGTGTTAACGAATACACTCGAATGGAAGCATTTAAGAGACGTGTTTTAGATATTGCAGTAGATCAAATCAACGAATTTTCAGATATAACTGTTAAATACGAACAGCATAAAAAAGGTCGTTCAATCTCAGGATTTTCTTTTAGCTTTAAGCCAAAGAAAGCAACTATTCGATCTATAGAAACTAATAGAGACCCTAATACAACTGATCTGTTCTCGAGAATGACAGATAAGCAACGCCACTTATTCGCTACTAAACTTTCCGAACTACCAGAAATGGGTAAGTATTCTCAGGGTACAGAAAGCTATCCACAATTCGCTATACGTATTGCTGAAATGCTTCAAGATAGTGAAAAATTCCAAGAATTATTCCCTTATCTTCAAAAAGTTGGCTATCAAGCTGCCTAAAATTTATACTTGATCATTTGTCTATTAGGCAGTCTAATAGACAACAACTTTTGACAGAGTTAGGCATAGATTTACAGCATGAAAAGCCTTACAGTTCTTGAGCTTTCTAAGCTTTACAATATCAATAGACAAACGATTTACAACAACATAAAGAAAGGAATTTTAAGTAAAAATTCTGATAATAAAATTGATCTGGCTGAAGCTATCCGTGTTTTTGGCGAACCTTCAAAAAAACTAGATGTAAAAGAATCTGTAAAAATAGACAGTCCAAATTCGGCAGAAGTTTTACTACTTAGGCAACAGATAGACATGCTGAAAAATCAGCTTGATGATGCAAAAGAGCGTGAATCCTTTTATCAAAATCAAATTGAGACGATGCAACGTCTACTGGAAGCACCCAAACCAAAGATTCAAGACCCTAGTGAACTCGAACTCCCTCAATCAGCTCCCATTGTAGAAATGAAGGAAGAGGTAATAGTCGTTCCACCTAAAGATGACGGATTGACTACTCCAGAGAACAAACGTATCCCTGTCCCAGAACACGTTGAGCCTGAACCTAAAAAGAGAGGCTTCCTGAGCCGTTTTTTCCTTCCTTATGGTTAGCCAGGACTCCAATTTTTTGATGAGCCAATTTCAGTGCAAGCACATGAAATAATGACTCATCAAAAAACCGGATGAGGTTTATTAAAACTGAATAAAACCGTGGAACATTGCTTACTTATTGAGCGTGGAACAAGAAAAATTGCTAAAACAGCCTAAGAGAGCGTGCTTAGGCTGTTTTTACAGATATAAAACATTGTTTTAAAAGGAAATTTTTTGGACGTTTCGTATAAGGTGTATTATGTTAATTTTAGAGAAAGTTAATTATCTTTCAATGTCTCAAAAACATTATATGAAGCCTTAATACGATCTACATTTGGTATCTTTTTATTCATTAACATAACCAATCCAAATCCTTCTTCTGGAATAAATAAAACATACGCCCCAAAGCCATTAGTCGAACCTGTTTTATGAAAAACTTTAGATTTTGGTTGCGATAATTCTTTTACAACAGGATTTGAGCCCAATAAGATTTGTTTTGAATTACTAGCCTGTAGAATTTCAGAAGTAGTGGGATAAGAAAACATTTCCCATCCAAGTGCTTGTGTCATACCGCTATCAGAAACTTTAAAATATCCTTTGTGTGTATCCAGTATAGCTTTTTTCATAGCAGGGCTATTTGTATCTACATTAAGATTCGAATTTACAAACTTAAGCATATCTGGGAGTGTTGATTTAACGCCATATGCTTCATCCGACAATGGACCAGGATTAACTCGAATTGGCTTATTATTTTCATCATAACCAAAAGCATAGTTCGTTTTTTGTGCTTCTGGAACATTGACGTATGTATGTTTCAAATTAAGTTGAGGAAAAACAGTCTTCTCTAATAATGAAGAGAAAGGAACATTCATCGATTTTGCAGTTAGATACCCAAAAAGTCCTATACTTGGATTTGAGTATTCACGATAAGTACCAGGAGGATTCTTTACTTTCCAATTTTTGAAATACTCTAATATTTGCTTATCAGTTTTGATATTATCTGGAAATTGTAATGGCAAATTGCCACTTGTATAAGTTAATAACTCTAATAAATTTACCTTATCAATTTCTGAATTTTTTAAAGCAGGGACGTATTTACTAGGATGATCGTTGAACGATATTTTACCTTGATTATTGGCATATGTTCCTGAAATAGCAGTAAAAGTTTTACTTAAAGAACCTAACTCAAAAAGTGTCTGACTATTTACGCTTTCATTTGTATCTTTAGATCGGACACCATAATATTTTTCATAACTTTTACCGTTGTAAATTACGCCTATAGCCATACCAGCTACACCATACTCATCTATAAGTGGCTTAAATGATTGGGTAACAACTTTTTCAATATTTTTCTCATTTTGACTGACTTCACTTGCATTTAAATTCATACCAAAACCGATAACCATCGTAATGAAGCTTGCTTGAAAAAAATATTTTTGATTAAAAAACATTAGGTTAAATTTCTTTAAAAAAGATGGCACATATAATCTCATATACTAAACCCCAATCTCAACTTTTTAAGTGATTGAAATAAAAAGGACATAACCCTATTTTAGTTTCCACCAAGAAATTAAAGCAAAGTTATGTCCATTGAAGAATTTATCATTTTTGTCTATGTAATCATAGAAGAACTTTATCCCATTGTTGTTACTCAGCCCCTGAGAACTCGTGGTTTTCCGCCTGCTGTTACTGATGCAGAAATCATCACTATGCAAATAGTAGGTGAATTTCTTGGTTTAGATACAGACAAAAATATTTGGATGTATTTCAAAAACAATTGGTTAGAATGGTTTCCAAAATTAGGATCTTATCCCAATTTCTGTAAACATTGTGCAAACCTGTGGCATGTCAGTCAATCCATTATGGCACAGCTCATTCAGCGTTATGGTTCAGATAACATTCACTTTATTGATGGCTTCCCACTCCCTGTCTGTAGTTATACCAGAGCGAGAAAGCATAAAAACTTTAAAGAATACGCAGGTTTTAGTTATTGTGCTGCAAAACAAGAAAAATATTATGGTTTCAAAGCTCATATCGTCATTAATCTTTCAGGCATGATTTCGGGTTATACCTTTGCTCAAAAGGCTTCTCTTTGATAAAATCAATTTACTAAAACTAATTTGTTATTATTTATGAAACCAGTCCTGTTAATAATTGATGTTCAATCAACTTTTAATCCTCCTAACTGGTTAATACAAAAATTAGAAAAATTGCTGCCTTCGGTTCATTCAATCGCGACTATAGAACTACATGATGAATCAATAGTTCCCTTCAAAAGCCAGCTAAATTGGGCTCCATCGGAATTTGATGAATGTCCACTAAAAGTAGAGAAAGTATTTATTAAGTATGGATATTCTCCAACAGATGACTTGATTCAGTATTTGAAAGGTTTAGATACTCAACAAGTTTATGTATGTGGTATCCAAACGGATACGTGTGTTCTTGCTGCTGGTTTTAGATTATTTGATGCTGGTCTTTTCCCCTGCTTAGTTACAGATTTAACTGTAGGTTCTTCTTTAGATCGAAGTGGAAATTTAGGAATTCAACTTTGGAAACATCATTTTAGATCAATTACTACATCTGAAAATTTATCTTCTAATACGATGATTTAACATAATGGGCGTTATACGAAATGCACATGTAAGCCCCAAGTAGAAATG
>NZ_JAALGV010000090.1:0-3317 GCF_011174875.1 Acinetobacter sp. GFQ9D191M | reverse complement strand
AGCCAGTGCCCGTCACTCCCACTCAATAGTTGCCGGCGGCTTTGAGGAAACATCGTAGGTTACCCGCGAAATACCGGGAATCTCATTAATGATGCGGCTAGAAACCGTTTCTAAAAACTCATACGGCAAGTGTGCCCAGCGCGCTGTCATAAAATCGATAGTTTCTACTGCGCGCAATGCCACCACATACTCATAGCGGCGGGCATCGCCCACTACGCCAACCGACTTCACTGGCAAGAATACAGCGAAGGCTTGGCTGGTTTTGTGATACAGGTCAGCGGCATACAGCTCTTCGATAAAGATGGCATCAGCCAAGCGCAACCTGTCGGCATATTCTTTTTTTACTTCGCCAAGAATACGCACACCCAAGCCAGGGCCAGGGAAGGGATGACGGTAAACCATGTCGTAGGGCAGACCTAACTCCATACCGATCTTGCGCACCTCATCTTTAAACAGCTCGCGCAGCGGCTCCACCAGCTTGAGCGTCATAACACATTGATATTAGCTTCAATCTCTAAACCGTTGATTTGGAAATACATAATACCCTATTTGTTCATTCTTTTGTTATTTGTTGTATGTTGCGTTATTCCATCAATAATTTTATTCCAATCTTCGAAATGTAGTTCGTGTCCGGTTCCATCAAGCGTTATTAGTTTTGAGCCGTTTATCTTTTCAAGTAAAACTGCTGAATTCTTAAAATGCCATATTTTATCGTCCGTTCCGTGTACAATTAAGGTTGGTTGATTGATTTCGCTCAATCTGTTCCAGTATTCTTCACCACCTTGCAGTGCCGCATGATTGAACATACTTATATAGTTATTAGCTCTTTTAAATTCGGCTCTAATCAGTTTTTCACTTCTTTGTTTGTCAAATTGTTTCCTGCCGCTCATCAATTCAGCACCTTGAATTAAATAATTTGCCACACTGTCTTCATTTGTCCAATCTACGGTTTCAGCTTTTCCGTGAAAATCTAAAATACGCGTATCCATTTCAGGAATTGTGGGGTCTGAGTCGCCCCAAGGACCTGATGAGATTAGTGTTATTGAACTTACCCTGTCGGCATATTTTATTGATGCTATTTGAGAAATCAGTCCGCCCAGTGAAATTCCCACAAAATTGGCTTTGACTATTTTATAGCCGTCCAAAATTGAAATAGCATCATGGGTTAAGTCAACAATATCATAGGGGGTTGAACCCGGTTCGTAATTAGTAGATTTTCCTACGTCCCTATTGTCGTAGCGAATAACAAAAAATCCCTTTTCAGATAGTTTCTGGCAAAATTCAGCATCCCAATACAACATGGATACCGTTGCTCCCGCAATCAAGAGTATTGCCGGATCTTTTTCACATCCAAAACTTTCGGTAAAAAGTCTTATTCCGTTTTTTTTAACTATTTTCTCTTTCATTTCCTCGCCTTTCTGTTTTATAGATTCATTAGTTTTTGGAAAGAAAAGTCGAGGCTGAACATTTCCGTTTCGTTTATTATTGATTCTGCCTGTGCTTCTCTTCCATAAGCAAACATTTGCTGTTCATAATTTTCAATAGCCTCTTCAATGCTGTTAAATTTCCCATTGGTCAGATTATCCGACAATATCAAGGCATCCATCAACCCACTGTTTACGCCTTGTCCTGCAAAAGGAGGCATCAAATGAGCAGCATCTCCAATCATCGTTATGGGTAATGGACGCTTACTTTTCCAAGACTTATCTAAGGGAAATATTCGTGTCGCTAACCCTACAAAAGATGATGTCAAACGAATCAGTTCTTTGTAGCGTTCGTCCCAATCGGAAAATTTTTTCAGGAGAAAATCAACGACACTATTTCTGTCTTGAAAATCTACCCGCGTTTTGCTTTTCCATTCATCAGGTGTTTTAAAACTTATTCCAAAATGCAATGCACCATTATTATTAGGATTCGCAAATAATAAATTACCTTGATGAGCAGCCATTAGCCGGTTTCCATTGCAAAGCTGAAAAAATCCAGGACAGTTCACCTCCGGTTGATGAATATCGGCTTGTATATTGAAAGTACCTGTTTCTTCAACTTCCGTGTCGGTAACAAATTTTCTTACTTTAGACATTCCACCATTGGCAATAATAACCAGATCTGCTGTTTCACTCGATTTATCCTCAAAAGTTAGTATCCACTTCTCCTTATCAGGTTCAAGGGTAACAAGTTTTCTATCCCAAATGACGGTATCATTTTGTAAACTATTTAATAGGATAGTCCTTAAGTCATTTCTGTTTATTTCAGGATTGTCAAAACGATTTTCGGGTCTTACATTTTTTGTGGTTAAAATATTGCCCTTTTCATCAACAATATTTACACCCATTGGTAAAGCTAAGTCATAATAAGTTTGTAACAATCCCGCTCTTTTCATTGCTTCCTGTCCCGAATCCCTGTGCAGATCAAGTGTCCCACCAAAAATCCTTGCATCTTGGTCTTTGTCTCTCTCGTAAACTGTAATGTCCACGCCGTTTTGCTGTAACAATCTCGCCATTGTTAATCCAACAGGCCCGGCACCAATTATTGTAATTTTTTTATGTTTTAGTAAAGTCATATTCTTGTTCGCTGGTTTTAATGTCAACTAATGTCTGTCAATTTAATCACTTTGTTTTTTTTAAATTCAAACACGGATTTTCCTGATAACTTTAGCTTTTGCCCTTTTTTTAAGCCGTTCGGAAAGTCAATTGCTAAAATTGCTGTATAATCAATTTCTATTTCAGTGCTGTTGTCAAAATGCCTAAACGATTTAACTGTCTGTGTTCTCTTTGCAAAGTATGTTTTTGCTGTTTCTGCCTGTTGTTTAAACGCTGTTAACCCTTTCAGCGATAAACTTATATCATTATTTTGAATGTTTTCAAAAACAATATTATCGTCAAGGTCTGCAACCATTTTTTTGATATCAAATTGGTTGTATCCATCGATGTAGTTATTGATGATGTTTACTCTGTCGGTCATATTTTGTAATTATTTATCGGTTACATATTGGTGTTGTCTGTAGGTTGTTCTACGATAATTGCCAACTTTTAACTTCTATACGAAGGAACATGTTGGGATACTTGAACTTTCGATTTAGCGCCAACACGAGCAAACCGAAGTTAGCACCTACTCTCTATTCAGCATATTTTTTAAAAATACTTGTGGCAATGTGTCCGCCAAAACCAAAAGTATTACTCATTGCGTAATTCACTTGCCGTTGTTGTGATTGGTGTAACGTCAAGTTAAATATATCCCTATATTCAGGTTCAATATCTACCGAATTGATTGTTGGCGGAACAATGTTATTCTGAACAACGTATAGGAAGAATAAACGC